>NZ_CP124747.1:6855000-7067087 GCF_041860085.1 Schlesneria sp. DSM 10557 | reverse complement strand
CGACCAGTTCGTCGAGCAGTTGTGCCAGCCGCACTACAAGAGTGGTGGCCGCCCTTCGATTCCTCCCGGTGTCTACTTTCGAATGCTGATGATTGGCTATCTGGAAGGGATCGACTCTCAGCGGGGAATCGCCTGGCGGTGCGAAGACTCATTGGCGCTGCGGCGTTTTCTGGGAATCAGCCTTTCGGAAGAGACTCCTGACCACAGCAGTCTGACTCGTATCCGTGATCGGTTACCGCTGTCGGTTCACGAGGAAGTGTTTCAGTGCATCCTGTTTGTGATCGAGGAACAGGGCCTACTGAAGGCCAGGACGGTCGGAGTGGACTCAACCTACCTGGAAGCGAATGCGGCGATGAAGTCCATTATCCGCAAAGACACGGGGGAAGACTGGAAGGCGTACCTGAAGCGGTTGATGAAGGAAGAGGGCCTGCTGGAAGAGGGGGATGACGACCCAACGGATGAGGAGCTGCGGCGGTTCGACCAGCAGCGGGCGAAACGAGGAAAGAAGAAGGTCTCCAACGACGAATGGGCCTCACGTACCGATCCTTCCAGTAAGATTGTGAAGATGAAGGATGGGCGCACGCACCTGGGTTATAAGGCCGAGCACGTCATTGATCTGGAGAGTGAAGTTATCCTGTCTGCGACCGTTTACACGGGGACGGAAGGGGATTCGCAGACATTACTGGCGAGCGTTCTGACGGCTCAAACACACCTGGAACAGAGCGGCAGTTCCCTGAAGATTGAAGAGGTGGTGGCTGACAAGGGGTACCACACGAACGAGCAGTTAGCCGGGGCAGAGGAGATGGACCTGCGGACCTATATCCCGAAGCCGAAGTCCCGTTACCGCCGTCGCTGGAAAGACAAACCTGTCGAGCAGCATAGGGCGGTGGCAAACAACCGCCGCCGGATGAGTCGGGCGAAGGGAAAGAGCTTGCAGCGTGCTCGCAGCGAGAAGGTGGAGCGAAGTTTTGCCCACGTCTGTCAGACCGGGGGATCTCGAAGAACATGGCTACGAGGCCTGGCCAAGATCAACAAACGCTATCTGATGGTGGCTGCCACCCGGAATCTGGGAATCTTGATGCTCAAGCTGTTCGGAATGGGCAAACCGAGGACGTTGCACACGGCCAGGGACCGTATTTCGGCCATTATTCCGGTCTATAGTTCACTCAAAATCGCTCTCTGGAGCCATCATCGGCGACACTTCCCTCTACCGGCTACTTGCATGGCCTTCTGGGCCTGTCCGCCACATTTTCTCGCCAATACAAAAATCGGATGAAACCTCTGAAATTCACAGATTCTTCAACAGGCTGTTAACACTCGGGGAACAAGACAAAAGGGAACAAGACAAAAATTGATTTTGGGCTCAGGTCGTCTGAATCCCTCAATGGACCGTCTCCGTGGTCGCCGCAAAATGAACGACCGATTGAAAGTCACGAAGTACGGACTTGAAAATTCAAGTGAGTTGTTTTCGGGATCGCATCGCAGCAGATGTGCCAAACAGATTCGATTTGATGAAAAAATTAACTCATCTATTTTCCGAGCCAAACGTGCTGGTTTGACGTCAATCTTGAGGTACGGATGGCACATTCAACGTCGGAAATCTTCCAACTGACCAACAACTTGCCAGTGAGAGAAGTAAAACATGAAAACGAATGCATCGCGACTTTCGGCCGTCGTCGCGAGCTCGCGTGCGGCTGATCTACCAGTCCAACTCGTTGTCGGGTCTGGAGGCGGAAGTAGCCCATACCGTCACGATCTCGGCGGCGTTCTCCGGACTCCATTGGCGGCGGGTCGACATCTGTTTGAATCCCCCTGATGACGCCTGGCCACGTTGCCGCGGAGAATTATCAGGAGTCTCAAACGGGCAAACTCCACTTGTTCCGATTTCGTCGCACGCACCGCGTTGGTTCCCGTCCATACATCGGTGGCGACATGCAAGAGGTCGAGAGCTTCCCCACAGTGCGTAAAAGAAACGAGTCCTTCGTTTACCTTCATGGGCGGTTTCGTGCCGTTTCAAATCTGACCGCCAGATATCACCACTGAAATCGATTTCCCCGAGCGGGAGAGATGTCAATTCGCCTGGGCGACTGCCTGTCAAAAGCATAAGGTCGAAGAGGTCGCGGTGTGCTGGCTTCAGTTTTCGAAACTGTCGAGCGAGGTCCGGCCAGGATGCACCCTGCTGATTTCGGTTTGGAACCGATTGCAGGTTTGGAGGTGCACCATCGTGCCATCCCGACAGGTATCAAGAATCGATTCAGGAATGAAAAAACCCCTTGCTGCAACAGGTGTTACAGCGAAGGGGTCTTCAAGATGCCCAAGACAGGAATCGAACCTGCACGGTATTGCTACCACTAGGCCCTCAACCTAGTTTTATTCGTTTTTAAGCTTGTGTTTTGCATTTTCTGTGTAAAATAACCCGAATCTTACACACCATTTTTACACAGATTTGGGCACGAAATGGCAGTCAAACTAGGCTTCGAGAAATCAACCAAGCGTTGGGTGAAAATGACCAAGGGGCAACGGTTCTACAGCACCGTTGGCGTTGGGGTTCGGCAGGCACAAACTGAATACAATGTCTGGTTCAATTCGAAGTTTGGGGCGATCAACGAATTCGAACAGGCGTGCGAACAGGCTTCCAGTGTTGCTGACAACCTTCTCTCAACGTTGGGCGTAACTCAAAAGGCCAAGCCAACCGACATTCACCAATCGTTGAACCGCAAAACAAAGCTAAAATCCCTGATCGAAGTGGCGGCATTCAAGAACCCCAAAGTTGAAGTGGATTCCCTTGAAAAGTTGACGAAAGAATTCTTGGCTTTGAAGACGGCCAAACTGAACCACGATTCAACTGTTCCGCTTCGCTCACATCTCAAGTTCTTGACCGACCGTCACACGTCCCTAGAACTGACTGTGTCGCAATGGGAAGCGATGGTAAGTGAACTCCACACGATGAAGAAAAACGGTGTTCGCTCGGGCAAGTATTGCAACAGCATCCTGAACACGATGAAGGCATTCTACGAATGGGCAAAATCCCGAATCAAGGTTCCTGATTTCGTGTTCGCCGACACTGCCGACAATCGAATCACAATTCCAAAAACTCGGGCGGTCTATTTCTCACCAGAAGAACTCAAAGCATTGCTTGATGCCGCTGACCCAGAAATGAAAATCATCTTGCTGCTGATGTTGAATTGCGGAATGACTCAAGTGGATATTTCTGAACTAACTTGGGAGATGATCAATTTGGAAGCAGGAACGCTGACCAGAATGCGGACGAAGCACGAACATCGGGGCGAGCACGAAAAAGTGCTGACCGTGGTCTATTCGCTGTGGTCAGACATCCTTACCTACTTGAAGAGGATGAAAGAACAGAAGGGATTGATTTTCACTCGTCTGGATGGCTCGGCCCTAGTTCAAGAAAAGCGAAACGACCAACTTGCCAAGCGGTATCAAGTTCTGGCCAGCAAGGTTGGACAGAAGGAAAAAACGCTGAAGCATCTGCGAAAAACGGGAACGACTGTCTTGGGTTCATCGTATAAGGATTCCGACGGCAAAGTTGATTTTCGGTCGTGGCGGGAAGTCTACTTAGCCAACACCCCAAAAGAAGTGACCGATGTGAACTACGATGGCACGACTGATTTGCCCAAAGGGGTGACCGACTACATCAAAAAAAGGCTGGAAGTCTAAGTCTGTGTGATTGTCCCTGCACAAGCCGCTTCCGTTCTCGGGCGGCTTTTCTCGTTTCCCGATGCCGAGTCGGTTTTGTCAGTCTGACAAAACTGCAATTCATGCTATCGAGTCTGATCAGGTTTTCCGAAAACAATCAGTTTTAGAGCGTTTTAGGAATGTTTAATTGGCATTCCTGCTGACTTGCTTCGATCCTTTCGTGGGTGTCAGTCAAAAACCTGCTTCAAAAAAATGGTGCCTACCGACTGGATCATTGTTTCACTCATTCCTCAAATATTTACGATTCCGTAAAGCTCTTTCGGTGTCACCCGCTGCACTATCGTTTTTTGCAAATCTTATTTTTTCGAAGAAATTATTTCGAAAAAAAATTCGCAGCACTCTAGATAGTATAACAACCACTTTCTGGAGGACTGAATTATGAACGATTTGCCTGAACAACCGATGGGCTACAGCAAGGGACAATTGGCATCTCTTGCCAACATCCCTTACTCAACACTGGTCTATTGGATCTTCAATCACAAAGTTGATCCGCCACTGTGTGCATATGAAAACATTAAACAACTTCGATATGACATGGACTCGCTCAAGACCGCACTTAGACAGATTGAAGAAGCCAAAGCAGTGTTGGCTTCGACCGACCATTAAATGACGAAACCCGACTGGGTAGGTCGGGTCGAGTCTAAAACATGAGATTTCTCCCACACTTATTAGTAGAAAGTATATATTTATGTCAGATCCAATTCTTTCAAAGCCAACCGCACTCCGTCCAGTTTCTGAGAACATTCCTGCTTCGTTAAAACAAAAACCGATCTGGTGTTGCTGGTATTACGACCCTGCACCAAAGAAAGCCGACGGTACACCACCCAAGAAACCTTGGACAAAGGTTCCTTACTCTGCCGAATGGCGAGGGAACGGCAAATCGACTGATTCAAAATCGTGGTGCCACTTCGAGAAGGCATTCAACATCTTCGACCAGGGCAACGAAGTCAGAGTTAAGTCGAAGTTGCAGCCACATGATTACAAGTTCGTTGAGTTGAGTGGCGTAGGTATCAATCTTTTCGGGAACACCCAACAACTCGTCGGTGTTGACTTGGATAATTGTGTTGAAGCGGGACAAGTTACACCTTGGGCCACAGAGATTATTCAGTATTTCAAATCTTACACTGAATTTAGCCCATCTGGTGTGGGGATTCGTATTTTCGTCTATGGTTCGAATACTGGAGAACGGAATAAGAAGGGCGACGTTGAACTTTACGACAGCACCGATAGGCGATACCTGACGATGACTGGCCATCGTCTGGACGGTGCGAATTCTGAAGTTGTTCACAATCAATCTGCCATTGATCGTTTGATCAAGGAATATCTGCAACCAGAACCCTCGGAATCACTCCCGAAACCGCCGTCAAGTTCTCTGGAAGGTGGTTTGGAGGTTTCAGAGGGGAACGATTCAAGATTCGAAAAATTAACGTCAATTGCGGACCGAATTGATTGGGCGACGATCTTTCAGAAGGCATCGACTTCCAAGAATGGCGACAAGTTCAAATTGCTTTATCAAGGCGATTTGAGCGGGGCGGGATTCGATGACCCATCCGCCGCTGATCTTTCGTTCTGCAATCTGCTGGCCTTCTGGCTCGGCCACAATAAAGAACGAATCGACGAGGTGTTCAGGGAATCAAGACTCTGTCGAGAAAAATGGGGTCGGGACGATTATCGAGATAGGACGATTGAGAAGGCGATTTCCCAATCAAATGAAGTCTTCGATTGGTCAGATTTTGTCGATGACCCTTCGTTTGATTGTGCCGAATTGTATGCGGCATCGACAAAGGTCGAGGCGGTGCGGACTGCGAACGTCCCCAAGGTCGAAACGGCGAAAGCTATCGATACGCTGGATGACAAGGCGGCAAAAAAGACGCAGTTTCAGTTGCTGATGGCCTTGATATCGGATGTTGCAGTGTGGCGTTCGGACGATGAGGATTTCTTCGCTGCACTTGAGTACGGCGACCACCATGAGAATGTCAGACTTGCGTCAAGCCAATTCAAATACTGGTGCATCAATTTGTTCTTCGAAACCTACGGATCGGCTATCGGTCGTGATGGCCTTCAGCAAGTCGTCGACCATCTATCTTCGATGGCCATGAAAAAACCGCCAGTCACGGTGTTTCAGCGGGTCGCTCGGATCGGCAACACCATTTGGATTGATCTTGGCTCTGAATCGTGGGATGCGATTGAACTGAACGCCGATGGATGGCGGATCGTCAGAAATCCACCAGTCAAATTCAAACGAACTTCCAATACAGGTTGCCTTCCGATTCCGAGTACTGGCGGGAATATTGATGATTTGAAGCCGTTATGTGCGACCACAGATGCTGGTTGGATTCTTCTCAAGGGATGGCTACTTCAATGTTTTCAAGGTTTCGGGCCTTACGTCGTGGCGATTATCAACGGCGAGCAGGGTTCCGCAAAATCATCGGTTTGCACTTTGATGAAACGATTCGTCGACCCACTTCTGAAAGGCGAGAAATCGAGCATCCCAAGGGATGAAAAAGCCCTTGCTGTAGATTGCAAATCAGAATTCGCCCTCTTGTATGACAATGTTTCCTATTTGGCCCCTTGGGTGTCGGACGCCTTATGCCGAGTTGCTACGGGCGGCGGATTGAAAGACCGCAAATTGTATTCTGACGGTGAACAGGTCGTCTTTGACGTGTGTGCTCCGATTATCCTGAACGGCATCCCTGACTTTGCAGACAACGGCGATTTAATGAGCCGTTCGCTGATTGTCACACAACCTGTCATTCACGAGGACGAACGCAAAACCGAAGCGATGCTAAGGCTAGAATTGGCGGGAATTGAAAGTTCCGTCATGGGTGGCCTGTGCGACCTGATTTGCCAAGGACTTCGAAACTACGATTCGATGGCACCGCTCAAATTGCCTCGAATGGCCGATTCCGTGAAATGGATTTCGGCGTGCCTGGGTTCGAATGAATTCCTTGAGAAATTTAATACAAATCAGGAGTTAGCCACGGATTTGGGAATTGAGGCCAGCCCGATTGCAAGCGGGATTAAGGAACTTTTGAAAAGCACAACCAATGGGCGCATGCCTGGGACGTGGGACGGAACGCACAAGGAACTCTTAACGCAAGTCACCCTTCACACGAAGGACACGAGTTATAACAAAAACTTCCCTGCGAACCCCAAGCAGATGAGCAATAGATTGAGGCGAGATGCCCCGTTGTTAAGAAAGCAGGGAATCGACATTTCGTATCGAGACTCAAACGGCAAGAACCTTGTCGTGATTCAAGCGATTTAATGGAAACAGGGGACGTGCGAGCAAAACAGGGGACGTACAGGGGACGTGCAAATGACACACGTCCCCTGTCTCATTTCCTATAAAAATAGGGGTTAATTGAGTTTTTCGTCAGTTTAGTGGACGTAGTGGACGTCAAAAACACTACTTGCGGGTTCTCTGACTTTCCCTGCACTATTTGAAAGAAAATAAAAGAAGGCGTGGCCATCCATCACAACCACCGCAGCACATGCAAGTAGTGTTTTGAACGTCCACTACGTCCACTAATTGCGGTTTCTTTGACGTAAGTCACTTAACTGTCTGCTGTTACGCCAGTGGACGTGCGGTTCTGGATGTCCACTGCACGTCCCCTGTTTTTGTCCCACGTCCACTGAGCCAACGGCAGGGGTGGTATGCCCATAAAAACCCTGCCAACTTGACGCTAAGCTACGCCACAGTCAGAACAACATTTATTCCCATAATTATTCAGATGCGGGTTCAAATGGTCTGACAGATGTCGCAGAACTAGGGTTAAAACCCCTCTAAAACGCTCTAGATTCGATTTGTTTCATCGAAGCGGAAAAGGGATTATTTGAAATTGAATGGCGTTCTTGCAAAAAAAAGAAGCTGTAGGCGTCCCCACAGACTTCTATTTTTCAATGATTCAGCAATCATTTTTTCGCTAATCGTGGCGATTGAAACAGTGGTTGAACCACTTCCACAAGCCCACTATGAGTGGGATTCCATAGTGAACAATCGCTAACAGATGAGCAAGAACCGACCAATCTTGATTGTGCATATTTTTACTCCTTATGCTTGGAATTAAAACTTTCAGACAGTCGCACAATTGCAACTGCTTGTCTACTAATATATACACGTAAACCATGCTTGGACGTGTCGGTTTTTATCACGATTTTCTATTTATTTTGTCGCCAAGAGAAGAATTTCTGACCATCAGCAGAGTTAAACTTGAGAAGACAAAAAGCCGTCATTTCTGACGGCTTTTTGCTTTTGGTGGCTCAATACTTCGGGGCATTAGGCACAGGGGGGACTGTGCGAGGATTCCGACTTGATTGGCGACTTCCTCATTCGAGTTTCCACTCTTCCGCAATCGCACTGCACCAGATTTGTCGCCTCGGTTGCTCTGATTAAGCGGGTTCAGTTGTCTTCCACTTTCGTCGGGCTGAAGAATCATTCAGCGGCGCTTTTAGTGCATGTGCTGGCCGAGTATCCAGCCTACTGTGCAAGCGAAAGTCAGTACCGCCGAGCATTTTTTGAGCATTTTTCGTCAGACTTATTTCAAGTATGTCTCAGAAACCATGTGTCCAACATCTGAGTTAATCAGTGTTCAATTTTCCTTAAGCTTTTTCAGAAAATGATTTGCGAGTTTACCCATGAAATGTCTTAGGGAATAAAATTTGGTGCCGCTAAATAGAATGTAGACTTTTTTTGCGACAAGTTGCGACAAGTTAAGTACACGTATTTCGGAAGGAAACGAATGGCTAGCACAATCGCCGAAGCGCTGACCCTGAAACAACTCAAGCCATTGATCACAAAGGAATACAACCTTGTTGAATCGTTCCGAAAGAAGCTGGCGATTCACACATATCGATTGGGTCGATTGCTGACACTGGCGAATAAACAAGTTGAGTACGGTCAATGGGGCGTGTTCTTGGAGCACCTTGGGGTCTCGTCATCGACCGACCTCAGAGCACGAGATCAGAAGAAGCAATTGACGGCCTAACCGTCACCGAAGCCTATGCCAAGGCGTCAATCAAGATCGAAAAGAAATCGGCGTCTGTATCGACACCAACGATTGAAACCACCAGGGTCAGCAACGAATCAGTGACCACAAATGTAGTCGTCGCTCTTGCGGAAAATGTTTTCGGCTTCGACGTGGCTTCAGCACTGGAACAGGTCGCACGGCAGCTTGCAGATTTGGGCAACGATTTGGTCAAGGTTGAGCCAAGCCGAATCGCTGAAGTCAAAGCGGCAATGTTATTCCCACTTGTTGTTTTTACAATTCAAA
Source organism: Schlesneria sp. DSM 10557 (assembly GCF_041860085.1). Taxonomy (NCBI): domain Bacteria; kingdom Pseudomonadati; phylum Planctomycetota; class Planctomycetia; order Planctomycetales; family Planctomycetaceae; genus Schlesneria; species Schlesneria sp. DSM 10557. The sequence goes on along the minus strand of NZ_CP124747.1, from coordinate 7,058,094 downwards.
ACGTAAGAGGAGAAAAAAATGTCGATTTTGGACAGAATGCTTGAGGGAAGCGATGCACCTGATTGCCCCGAGCCAGATTGCAATGGGAAGGGAGTTTATCTTCCCCCAAATTGGACAGATAAGAGTCGCAGGAAATTGATCTGTGAATATCGATGTAATAAATGCGGCCACAAGTTCGTTGTTGAATACAACACCAAATAATGAGTGACGATTGTGGCTCACGATTCAGTTATTGCACCCCGTCAGTATTATTGTTGATACTGGCGGGGTTCTCGATTGCTTTAAGTGCTGCGTTGTGGTCCCTGGCCCGTCACGATCCATTCATGGCATCGAAAATAAAATCCCACTCGCCTGATTCGAGGCTGTCACAGAAGTGGAACGCAAAGAAGAACAACCACTGTAACTGACTTCGCTGAAGCATTGCTACGTTAAAGCTCGTCGGAACGCCATCAAGCGAGATGACCTTCTTTAGGTCTGTGATCGTAAAATGATAGTCCTCTGGCTCTACTTCAGTTGGTAAAATGCATGCTCGAATCAAAGCGACGGCAAGCTCCATAAACCCAACATCTTCGCCAGCAATGTGATTCCACAATTCAATTCCGATACGAATTCCAACCGTTACCACAATATCACGGCTTTTAAACTGGAGAAACCAACGTTCATTCGGACTTTCGATGATTGTCCCTTGCGGAAGTTTGTCAACGATTTTGCGGAGAATATGCCAATCCTTCTTGTTTGACTGCTTCTTCGTGCCGTATAGAACTCCGTAAGTGAAGTTGATGTTTTTTACGTTATCATTTAACGCCCACTCTTCGAAGTTATTCACTATCGCATCGGCGAAGTTCTCGCTCATTTCATCGTTTAGGCAACGAGGACCACTCTTGAGTGTTGCTAAATGAAGCGTGTCACCTTCAAGTTTTTTGCCGTCCAATGCGGAATTCACTGAATGCATTTCGCTAGGAACGATTTGCCATCCATATTCGGGAAGCACAACCATCTCTACCATCCTCCCAGCCGATGTTTCCATAGAAGAAAAGACTTTGGCAGGAAGGATCGCCTTCTCGATTTGGTGAATATGGCTGTATCCGTGCTGGAGAGAGTAGAACAGCAAGACGAAAGGACTGGTGTTGAATTTCCTAAATTGTGCCTCACCTGTAGGCAAACTACCGACGTGAGATTCTATTCGACGTCGAAAAGCGACTTCCATTTTCAATACACGGTCTTTGGATGCTTGATTATTATCCAAGAATGTGAGCGACGACAGCAGCTTTGACTTCGTCAAATAAAATGGGGTAGGTTTGGGTAACCCAATGTTGCGAGCCATCATTGTTTCTTTTTAATCGCTGATGTTTTTCGTTTCGTTTTAGGCGATGCATATGAGGGTTTAGCGTCAATCGCATCGTCCCAAATGAATGTTTCGCCACCCTTAAACCATTGCCTAGTTCGAACGTGTGATTGCACGTATACGATGCGAAATGCCTCGGGCATAGTCGGCAGAACCGACCACTTGCGTTTTCTTACTAAGTCTAAGTTTTCTGCAATCACTTTTCCCGCAACTGTTCCCAGTCGAACTGGAACAGCGTTTCCGACTTGAGCGTATTGTTCAGAAGTCTTGCCGCAGAACTCCCAATCGTCTGGAAATTCTTGAATTCTACAGTATTCCCGAAGCGTGAGCGCCCTTAACTCAAGCGGATGGCATAAGGAGGTGCTCGCATGATTCGGCATGGTAACCAATGTTGGGCAAGGCAAATCGAAGCTCAATCGCCTCCACCACCCTGACCGCCCCCCTTTTGCCAACCATGCTTTTCCCATCGACTCTTTTTGAATTTCTACAGGCAAGCTACGCCAATTTGATCCCGGTGGAACCATCTCCAGATATTTTTTCTTCCTTGGACTGAAGTCCATTATGACTGGATCGTCTTCCTGTAGGTCACCTATAGCGTCCCTAAGTGTCGCCCAAGGCTGTAAGTCGTCCTTCGGAAATAAGGACATTTGCGAATTATGTTCAGCTAATCCGTGTGTTGGATCAGGAAAATTGACGACCGAATTGAATCGATTACCGATGCACAAGACACGTTCTCTAAGCTGAGGTGCACCGTAGTTCACAGCATTCACCTCAAATATATCCATATGGTAGGCTGATCCTTCTAGATTGCGAAGGTCATTGGCAAATGACTGAATCACTGAACCCGGTTGCTCGTCGACGTGCAAAGGTGGCCCCCCTTTGTTGGGTCGATCTGCAATATGTCGATGGCGAAGTGCGGCTGAAAGCAATCCCCGAACATTTTCCATTAGGAAAAAGCGGGGGCGGAGTACTTCGACGAATCGAAGAAACTGCCAGAGCATCGTTCCACGGTGGTCTTGAGTAGTTCCCCGCTTTCCTGCCGTGCTGAAGGACTGACAGGGTGGTCCTCCCACCAGCAGGTCGAGTTCACCTGGCTTCAAGCCGCATGTTCGCAGAACTTCGTTTGCATCGAGGTTTGAAATATCACCTTCAAATACATGCAGATCGTTCGAAAAGTGCTTGGCAGCGTTTTTTCTGATCGTCTCGCAGAACGAGTGCTCTCGCTCCACGCAGGCGACAGTGTTGAATCGGCCAGTCTTTTCAAGTCCGAGATCAAGCCCCATCCCACCCGAAAAGAGTGAGACGACTTTGTACTTTCGTGATGGCATCAAGCCAACTCCATTCGTGAAAACGTGGTTGAGCCAACTACTGTAACGCTAAAACCAAGACTGCTGAAGGAAGCAGCCAAACTTCGTTTTCCCTGAAAGTTTTGCCTGCTTGGCGGTCGGAGAACCGCCAAGATGAGACTTGCAATAACCCACAATAGGACGAGATGCTGCACGACGTTCAGCGTCAGGGGACCGCTGAGCGAACCGCCGCCACGGGTCACTCCGACTTTTCGAGCAAATGAACTTCGCAAGACTGCCCGCTGAAAGTTCCGCCTGCCAAGAGCCTTTGGCCACTGTTCTTTTCTGGTCGGTGGCAGTTGATCAGTTCAATGATCTTGGAGCGGACAGATTCCGTCAGCGTGCCTTTAATGACGTGCTCCGAGACAACGATACCTTTGCTCGACTCGATGTGGTTATTCTCACTGATCGGGACGATGGCGTTGACAGCATTTCAAATGCGGCTTCGCAGCAGGGTCTATCACTGCTTGTCTCTTGGGAGAAGTTTTACACAGATTTACATACGCAATTCAAACCCGAATTTTACACAGCGATTTACACAGAAATTTTACACAAAATCAAACGAAAAAAGCCTTGCCGTAACATGTGTCACAGCAAGGCTTTACCAATGCCCAAGACAGGAATCGAACCTGCACGGTATTGCTACCACTAGGCCCTCAACCTAGCGCGTCTGCCAGTTCCGCCACTTGGGCTGGGTTCCTCGTGTTGTGCGAGGAGCGGGGCGACAGTATAGCGAGACTTGGGTTTGTCGCAAGGTTCACACTGTTTTCTTGTGATTTTCAGTGACCTGGCAAACTTCTACGATTGGGTCGTTTTTTCCGGCCCGTGAACCGGACGAATTCCCTCGCTCATAGCAGGTGAGCTGGAAATGGTGACTCAGCGGATCCCGCCACGTCTGCCGGAGACCGAAAATCCGCAACCGGGTGATCCAGCAATCGCTGAAAAGTCGCATTCACAACGGTTGGGAAGAGATCATGCGTTGGCGGTCACCTCTGCAGGGGTCAAATTCAGGACTGTTTCGGGGTTCTACTTGTTTAACCTCCTCTCAATCATTCTTCATGAAAAGGTGAGTCAACTCTGAAATCGTTGCCGGGAAAAGATTTGCCTCTCCTCTCGACTGCTCGATTCAGAAATCCGGGATAGTACGAATTGTCCTGCCAAAGAGCCCCTGGCAGAGCACGCAATTCGGGTCCGGGGCTGGCAATTCGAGAGCGGTGCGAGGTATTCTTGACGTGTTCGGGTTGGCCGTCTGGGGCTTTCACCGAGAGGGACTCCGAAACCTGAGACGGGTTGGGACAGCGTTCTCCGCCCCTCTGTTTCGCGCCTGGTGCAATTGATTCCCGATGTGATCGGCGGCGGAGTCGCTGAAGAAATCAGCAAGAGGCTCGTGCAGTTTGAGGAGGGTCCGCTATGTCGATCAATGCGTTCGTCGTTTTTGCAGTTGTCGCTCTGTCGAATGCAGAATCGGCCGGTCCCTCGGATGCTCTGGCCCCCGCAAATGTCACCGCACCGGGTCACTCCATGCACGGCGAAGCCTTCGACGAAGGCCCCCGGCGGGCCGCAACGTTACTCGGGACCACCGGTCGGGTGACCTTTCCCATTTCAACGACTCAGCCTCGAGTGCAGCAGTTCTTCAATCAGGGGATTGGGCAGTTGCACGGCTTCTGGTATTTCGAAGCCGAGCGCTCGTTCCGGCAGGCGGCAATGCTCGATCCCGATTGTGCGATGACCTATTTCGGGATGGCTTTGTCCAACACCAACAATTCCAGCCGTGCGAAAGGGTTCATCGCCGAGGCCGTCAAACGGAAAGAGAAAGCGACCGATCGCGAACGGCGCTACATCGACGCCCTCGACGCCTGGTACAAGGCTGACGCCGGGGACGAGAAAAAGAAGAAGGACCGTGCCAGGAATTACGTCCACGCGATCGAGGAAATTATCTATCGCTACCCGGATGACCTGGAAGCCAAAGCGATGCTGGGTCAGGCACTGTGGCAGAACAAAGGGGATCTGGAGGCAGCGAGCTTTTTCGCAATTGACGCCGTTCTGAAAGAGGTGCTGGCAGAGAATCCCTATCACCCGGTCCATCACTACCGGGTTCATCTGTGGGACAATGATAAAGCAACCCTGGCGGTGAACTCGGCGGAACGGTGTGGCTTGTCAGCACCGGGGATTGCCCATATGTGGCACATGTCCGGGCACACGTTCAGTGAGCTGAATCGCTATTTCGACGCCGTCTGGCACCAGGAAGCGTCGGCCCGCACCGATCATGCCTACATGATGCGTGACATGATCTTCCCCGACCGGATTCACAACTTCGCCCACAACAATGAGTGGCTCGTCCGAAACCTGCAGTACATCGGCCGGGTGCATGATGCAATCACGCTGTCCCGCAACACCATCGAACTGCCACAGCATCCGAAATACAACAATTTTCCGGGGGGCAAGAGTGCTCACTTCGGACGAATGAGGCTGTTTCAGATCTATTCCCAGTTCGAACTGTGGGACGCACTGATCGCTGACGCGAAGACACAGAAACTTCCCCCCACCGAAGACGAAACAGAACAGATCAAATATTTCCGTCACCTGGGGCGGGCTTATCTGCGAAAAGATGATGTCGAGAACGGCCGAATCCAATTGGCAATTCTCGAGCGACGCCTGCAGAAACTGCGACATGAAGCAGACACGGCAGCCGATGAAGCAGTCGCGAAGGCTCGTTTCGAGGGGGCCGACGCCAAAGCCGTTGAAGCGAAGAAGAAAGAGGCGATGCAACCAACTGCAGAACGACGGCGCGTCCTCGAACGAGCCGTCGACGAGCTGCAGGGACTGATCATGGTCGCCCAGGCGAAGTACACCGCTGGCCTGGAACGGCTGACGAAAGCTCACGACGTCGACGAAGCTTACCTCGCGGACATCGAGGTGCTGGCTGGAAAAACGGAAGCCGCCTTGAAGCGACTGCGAGACTGGGTCGGAAAGAGCAAGAATCAGGTCCGACCTTTGGCGGCGTTGACTCAGCTACTTTGGCGGCAGGGGATGAAAGACGAGGCCCGGCAGACATTTGAATCACTCCGTGCAATTTCCGGAGCGATCGATCTTGATTTGCCTCCGTTCGCTCGCTTGCTGCCGATTGCCCAGGAGTTCGGGTTTGGTACTGACTGGCGACAGAAGTTACCCGTCGCTCGGAACGCCGCCGAGTTGCCCGACCTGACAACGCTTGGCCCCTCTACGTGGCAACCAAGTGCAGCACCGTCATGGACTCTGCCCGATGGGGAAGGACAGCTCCATTCGCTGGCCGACTTCCGGGGTAAGCCCTTCATCGCAATTTTCTACCTGGGCTATGGATGCCTGCACTGTGCCGAACAGCTGAAAGCATTCGCTCCCAAATTCAAGGATTTTGAGGCGGCAGGGATTTCGATGATTGCAATCAGTTCCGACAATGTTGTGAACTTAAAGAAATCGCAGGAACGTTACAAATCCGAAGGGGAGATGCCGTTCAAGCTTGTCTCCGATGGCTCACTGGAAACCTTCAAGACTTATCATGCCTTTGATGATTTCGAAGATGCTCCACTGCACGCCACAGTATTGATCGATGCGGATGGAAAGATCCGGTGGCACGACGTCGGCCCCGATCCGTTTATGAATGTTGACTTCCTGTTGGCGGAATCGAAGCGGTTGCTTTACCCCACCTACATTCAAATGCCACGTGAACCTGAAGCACCACCACAACCAGGTCCCGCCGATGCGTTGTCACCGCGGAACGTGTTTCCATCGACTTCCCCTTCGCAGAAGCCGGAACCAGAACGTCGCGAGGTCGCTGCGGGGGGCTGATGGAGTCGTGGTCTACTCAAAGTGCTCGTCGGGATATACCACGCAAATCGATCGTGCTTGTCTACCCCGTTCTCAGTGGAATGGATGACTTCGCTGACGAGCGATGCTCACGAAGATGAACGAGTTGTTAATTGGGGTTGTGAGGTTCCCCTTGAGGTGCATCGCAAGTTCACCTCTCCTGACAGCGCGGTACAGCAGGGTTGGAATGTTTGGGCGCGCTCCAGGCGAGTCGGTTGATTTCTGTCGACAACAGTCGCCCAGCGACACCGCATTTGAAAGAATTCAAACGGCGGAACAACGAGGTTCAAAGTTGGCCGCCCCGTTGAGCGACGGAGGAACACGTCCTCTCATCAGGCAGCAGAAACCCTGCGTCAGGGAGACGTGCACGGGTATTGACGCTGTCGTGCAAAGGAGAATGGCGGGGTCATTCAGAGGCGGGAACCGGTGGGACATCAGTTCCCGCGCTGGTAGAAACGAAGTGATCGCGGCCCGTTTTCGACGCCCGCGATCGAGGAGGTGTTTACCAGGACTCTTTTTCGTAGTTGACAGGCGTGACCTGATGCGTTTTCTGGATGGAAATCGTCCCTTCAGGATCTCGCAACATGTCAAATTCCGGATCGAGAAATCGATCAGGCATCGAATACTCGGCGACGTCTTCGCCGAAGAAGACCTGATGAATCGAAGGAATCGACACAGCGACCATCAGGATCACGGCCAGACTCATTACGGTCGCCGGGACCCATCCATTGAATCGATCCCGTCGACGCGATTCTTCCCAGTCAGAGATTTTTGTGACCAGTCCCGGCCACAGACTGGCAGATCGGGATTCGGGGACACGTGCCTGAGATGAACACGCCTGCAGCACATCCATACTCGCCTGCAAACTCTTCAAGTGCCGGTCGCAATCCCGACATTGTGCTAAATGACTGGCGACATCGGCATTACTCGCCGCATCAGGCAGGTCCTGACCTACCCAAAGGGAAAGCAGTTCTTTTGCACGCCGACAATCCATTATTCCTTACCCTTTCGTCGTTTCGGCCCCCCGGATTTCGGAGGGGGATCGAATGCACCTGGCAATTCTGTACCGTCAAATTTGTCTTGTTTTTCCGAGCGATTCACCGTCTGAATGCCGCCCTCCACTGGTGGGCGAAGTCCTTCAGTAGCGTTCGCATCTCTACCCTGCCCGTCCCGCCGTTTGACCCACAAGTCGTGAAACAGTGCGCGGGCCTCAGCCAACCTCCAGCGGACAGTCGCTTCCTTACGTTCCAGTATCGTTGCAATTTCCGAAGTGGAAAAGTTTTGCAATTCTCGCAGCATCAGAACGATCCGGTAGTTTTCCGGAATCTGATCCAGGATCGCCGCGACTTCCTGTTCGAGATCCAACTGCTGCCGCGGATCAGCGACGGCAGGGTCGGGATCACGTTCCGTCCCTCGCTCGGAAAACAGCAACCACCACCCGCGCCGCTTTCGACGGCGGAGGTAATCTAATGTCTGATTCACACCAATTCGAAACAGCCACGGACCGAAGCGCCGAGCGGGGTCGAACTGAGCCAATCGCTGATAGGCTTTCAGGAAAGATTCCTGAGCCAGATCTTCTGCCAGTTCCTGACTTTTGACAAACTGCAAAATGACCCGAATCAGCCTTCTTTCGTAGCGCGTAACCAGTTCACCGAATGCGGATTGACTCCCACGGCGCGCCTCTTCCACCAGCCGCGACTCTTGAGTCGCACTGGCGGCGTCGTCCAGTCCGGAAAGACTGTTGTCCGGTTGCGTCATGGTGTTTCGCAATCAGTCATCCTCCACTATGACTACGAACTTGCGACGCAGAGTGTTGGAGAATGATCGAAAAAAGTGACGTGATTTTGATCGGCGTTAATCGATAAAAACAAACTCGTTGAGATTCATGAGGACGCGACAGAGACTGTCCAATCCGTGCGATTCCGTATAGGCGACCAGTTCGTCGAGTTCTGATGGAGTTGGCGAACGGGAAAGTGCCAGTCGAAACGCAGTCCGAACCTGGCCTGCCAAGTCGTGCTGCTCGCTGGCCACGCGTTGTGCCATGTACTTTTCCATCGTCAGCATCAGGCGGTTGTTCCACATGGCGAGTGCCTGAAGGGCGGTGACGGTTTCGTTCCGTTTGTCGACGCTCATTGATGGATCGGCGCAATCCAGTGTCGTCATGAAAGGCTGTGGCTGGGAACGAACCAGAAAACGGTAAACCGAACGCCGATGAATCCTGGGATCTTCTGCATCATGAAGCTGATATTCATAGTGAGGTGAATGTTCGGGCTTTTCGACGACAAAGTCCTGAAAGGCAGGTCCCCCCAGATGAGGATTCAGTTTGCCCGAAATGTGTAATACCGCATCTCGAACCGATTCCGCCTCCAGCCGGCGACGGTTCATTCGCCAGAGATAGACATTGCTGGCATCCACTGTCGCAGGGTTCACTGGTCTCGTAGCGCCGGGGTGCGTAGCAGAGGTCGGCTGCGAGCCCCCTTGATCAAGTCCACTACTCTGTCGATACGTGGCGCTACACAGGATGAGCCGATGCAATCGCTTGAAACTCTGTCCCCCATCCCGAAATTCGATAGCCAGCCAGTCAAGAAGTTCCGGGTGAGAAGGAAGCTGGCCCATGCGTCCGAAATCATTGGGAGAATCGACGATTCCCCGTCCAAAATGATAGAGCCAAAGGCGATTGACGATTGATCTCCAGGTGAGCGGATTTTCATTCGCTGTAATCCACCGGGCGAACGCCACCCGCCGCTGACCTTCGGAATGATCTTCGGGCAGGACCAATTCTCCCGGTTGATCCTGACGAAGCGGGACGACTCCGGGTACGACTTCTTTCAGGGGTTTACGAACATCACCACGGGCCAGCACGTGGATCGGGCGTGGCTTCCCGCCTGACGGTCCGGTCCCCGTAAACGTCCCGCTTCCCGAATAGACCATCCCCGAATAAACCTGATGCTGCGCAGGCAGCCGGGCGAGTTGAGCGGTCGTCTCAGCCAGTTCCTGTTGAACGTCCGAGAGTCGCTTCCGCGTCAACGAATCAACTTTACTCTTCAGCAATTCTTCCCGGCGCTGAGTGAGTTCTGCCAGAGAACCCTCGTGCGAGGGCTCTACACCCACAAAATAGCCATCGACCAGATTGGATTTTTGCCAGCGAGGAGGTGCTTCAATGGAATCGAGTGCCCGCACCGGTTTGCCTTGAGCGAGATTGGCTCCCGTCCCGTCGAAGACACTCAATTCCGCCAGCGCAAAGATGAAGTCATTCTGACGTTCTGCAAGCCGTGTCGCCGTCACGCGGACGAATCGCCCCTGCACTTCGGGGAAGGTCACTCGTAGCGGTGTGACGCCTGGATTCTTCAGTTCATCCTGTGTGTGGTCTCGAACACAGGTGACAGACCCGGAAAAAGATTCATCATCACTGACTTCAATTTTCAGACGCAGCGGAAAGCCGAATCCCGCTCCGATGTTATTGAAGTCATCGTGACAGCCAACGATTCGCACTTCAATAATCGATTCGGATTGCCCCAGATCAACCTGAACCCATTTCGCCTGATCCGCAGTCGATTCAATCTGGCTGTGATAGCCGAACTGAGCCGCGAGGGGATGCGTGGCAGGCTGGCTCATCGCCGCAATCTGTGCATCGAGCTGTGCCAGTTCATCTCCGCCAAGTTCCTTCACATTCGCTTCCAGCTGACGAAGCTGAGTTCTCGCAGCAATTTGGCGAGCCTGAAGTTCAGACCGTTTTCCGGCGACATGGGGATCAATGTCGTACGCCCGGTCGGCTCGATCGAGGGCCGCGAAAATCGCCTGCAGGCGATAGTAGTCTTCCTGCACGACAGGGTCGAATTTGTGGTTATGACAGCGGGCACACTGCACTGTCAGGCTGAGAAATGTATTGCACGCGTTCGAGACCATATCATCGCGATCGAGCATTCGCGCGATCATGCCGTCGGTTTTGCTTTCCGGGACTTCGGCGTGGCCGATGAAGTCCCACGGTCCAGCGGCGATGAAACCGGTGGCTGTCACAGCATCGGCATCAAACGGGGCCAGGATATCGCCAGCCAGCTGCTCATGAATGAACTGGGCATACGGCTTATCCGTATTGAATGCACGAATGACGTAGTCGCGATAAGGCCATGCATTGGGACGGGGTTTATCTTTGTCGTAGCCATGGGTATCCCCGTAGTGCACGACATCCAGCCAGTGCCGGGCCCAGCGTTCGCCGTAGTGCGGAGATGCCAGCAACCGGTCCACCAGATTTTCGTAGGCGTTCGGATCGGTGTCAGCAACGAATGCATCCACTTCGTCGGGGTCAGGAGGCAACCCAGTCAAATCAAAATAAAGGCGTCGCGCCAGTGTGCGGCGATCTGCTTCCGGCGAAAGCTGCAGCCCTATCTGCTGCAGACGGGCGACGATGAACGCATCAATCGGCGAACTGAAACGGGCCTGCTGGCCAGCGGACGGAATCCCGGGACGGACGAGCGGCTTCAGCGACCACCAGTCGTACTTGTCAGCCAGTTTTGCCTTGTCCACGCCGTCCGGCCAGGCTGCTCCCTGATCGATCCAGCGCTGGATCAGTTCAATTTCCGCCGGAGAAAGCGGGTCACCTTCCGGAGGCATCCGGTCGGCCTCCGTGCTGCGGATTCGCTCGAGCAACTGGCTGCGGGAACTCTCACCTGGAACGATGACCGTTCCGGAATCTCCTCCTGCCAGCGCAGTCGATTTTACATCCAGGCGAAGACCGCTCTTAGAGGACTTTTCGCCGTGACAATCAACACATCGTGAAGCAAGGATTGGCTGGATATCGCGGACGAAATCAACTTGTTCGGACTCTGCATCTGCGCCCAAGAGGACAGCACCACGGAGCGTCAAGATGAGGATTCCGACGACCAATGCAGGGCGGGCCAAACGAAAGTCGGCAGGCAAACGACAGCGGTTCCGGGTATGCCTGGGTCGGTTCATTCGAGTGTTCTCGCAGTGCCGCAGGCCCACTTCATGAGCCTTCGATCGATTGACAATCCAACTAATGAGAGAGACCCAATTCTATCGAAAACAAGGGAATGCGCAAATCCTCACCGCGCCGTCAGCCGGTGATTCGCCACTTACGGTCCAGGGTAAAACTGGAGTCTGAATGAAATACCGGCGGGGGGGACTTCTATCCAGGCTGTCCACGATGCAACTGTCATCGAATGGGTTCGCTCCAATCGGATGAGCAGATGAACAAAGCCCGCAGCAGACGCCGATTTTCCGTGTGATCCATTGCCAGATGCGGTTGTACGAGCGCGGTACAACCGGGAAACGGCATCTCGAACGTCTAGGCAAGTTCCGAAGCTGCAGAGCCTTCGTGTGAGCGCTGACCGGAAGCACACTACCCGAATTCGCAGGGCTGTCAAAATACGATTCCGTCGAAGCAACACTGCGAAGGAACCCGATCTTGGTCAAAAAAGCGATTCATCAGAAATCGGCGTCCAGCACGATGCGATACCGCGCCTTACCGGCTTTCAGTCTGTCGAACGCTTCATTGATCTGGGCCATCGGGAAATGTTCTGTCTGCGGAGTGATACTATGGCGAGCCGCAAACTCGAGCATATTCTCGATCGCCACAGGCGAACCTGTCGGGGAGCCAGAAACCTGCTGCTGTCCGAAGATCAAGCGGATGGCCGAGACAGGAACCGGTTGCTGGATGGCGCCCACGAAATGCATCCGTCCATTCGGGCCAAGTGTTCCGATAAGGCTGTCCCAGTCCAGAGGAACGTTGGTCGTGATGATCAGCAGATCGAGCGTTCCGGCCAATTTCTGGATGCCAGCGGCGTCGCGACTGGAGACCACCTGGTGGGCACCGAATCCGCGGGCCTCGTCGAACTTGCTTTCATTGGATGTGAAAGCCGTCACGTGGCAACCATACGCCTTGGCAAACTTCAGCCCCAGATGCCCCAGCCCGCCAATGCCAACCACGCCGACACGAGAAGTGGGCTTGGCATACATCGCCAAGGGATTGAAGACTGTGATACCACCGCAAAGCAACGGGCCCGCTTCTTTTGAATCGAGCCCTTCCGGCAAGGGAATTGCCCAAGACCAGTGCGACCGGACACGACTCGCAAAACCGCCATAGTGGCCGATGATCGTTGGCTGAGCTTGTGCACAAAGATGATGTGAACCCGACTTGCATGATCGGCAATGCTGACAGCTTCCGGCATTCCAGCCGACACCAACGTGCTGCCCCACTTTCAGTCCTTTGGCCGCCGAACCGATCTCAACGACACGACCGATGACTTCGTGTCCCAGGATCGCTGGATATCGCGACATCCCCCATTCATCATTCAAAACTGAGAGGTCAGAATGACAGATTCCACAGTTTTCGACTTGAACTTCAACCTCTTCGGCCCCGAGTGGGCCGAGATCGATCTGTTCGCGAACGAACTTCTGCCCCGCTGACTTACCGACCCATGCATTGATGACTGACATTGCATTCTTCCTGCCAGGTGAAATTGAAGTGGCCACGGAACGCCATTCTATTGCGAGAAGAAAGCAGAAAAAAGGACATAGATTTAAAGCTGCATAACAACATACCGACACGCCGCTGCCGAAAGACAAATAAAAGCACGTCTGCCCACCGCTCGCCTAGACGCGAGAGATGATCATGTAAGCAATCGCTGCGAGGAGGGCTCCGCAGGGGACCGTGCTGACCCAGGCGACAAGGATTTCCACCACCTTGCGCCAGTGGGCCTGTCGAGTCACTACACCGATCCCCAGCAACGACCCGACACTGACATGCGTCGTACTCACTGGCAAGCTGTGGAAACTTGCCGTCGTGACCAGGCCCGCAGTGACCAGCGAGGCAGCGAAGCCCTGGCCGGGATTCATGGCCGTCACCTTTTTCCCCAACGTTTCCGCCACCTTGTCCGCGTCGAGCAGTCCCCCCAGAGCAATCATGACTGCGACCGCCAGATAGCCCCAGCGCATGTCCAGATGAGGAACGGTCAAAAGCAGTGCGGCCATTTTGGGCGTATCGTTGAGTCCTCGCGCAAAGCTGGCTGCACCGGCGCTGAGATAATGCAGGACGTCCAGGGTTCGCGTCCGATGATCGGGCGCCAGACGGAGGCATTTTAAAATGAGATACGAAACTCCCCCGAGCAATGCTGCGACAGCAGGACTGAAAAAGAGCGGAAACAGAAAGTTCTTTCCGAGGGCCTCGAAATGGACTTCCGTGCCATTTCCCGCCAGTCCCGCTCCCATGAGTGCTCCGACCAGTGCATGCGTCGTGGAGACGGGGAAACCCAGTCGCGTCGCGAAGAAGCTGGTGAGTGCCGCTCCGATCGCGACGGCGGCCAGAAACTCGGGCGACTCGATTAACGTGTCCGGAACGATGCCTCGACCGCTAAATTTTTTGAGCAAGCCTTCCGCAATAAAGGCAGCTGCGATGGAGCCGGCAAATGTCGCTGCCGTTCCCCACCACAGAGCGGTGCGTAAGGTCGCTGTACCGCTACCGTACAACGACGCCACGCCCTTGAAATTGGCATTCGCCCCGTTTGTAAAAGCGACGAAACCAACAGCCAGTACAAGAATCAGAATGAGCACAACAGGAACCTCAACGAACCGGATTGGGTTTAGTCTCGGCTTCCAGGTGCTTCAGCGAGGAATACTCTTTCCACGATCCCTCATAAAGACGGACACGGGGGTACTTCGCAACATGCTTCAGATAGAACCGCAACAGACTTCCCTCACGCGAGGTTCCACAATAGACAATGACGTCCTTGTCAGGGGTGACTCCTGCAGCTTCGAGGTTCGATTTCACCTTCTCGAACGGCAGGAACTGATGAGTGTTGTCGGAATCCATCAGACGAGCCCAGTGGAAACTGACGGCACCGGGAATATGTCCTTTTCGCAGCCACACGTCGTCATCGCCGAGGTACTCATTGGGTGGTCTCGCGTCGACGAGAATCGTTCCGGTCTGATTGTTCAATCGCATGACCTCCTCAACGGTCACGCCAATTTCGGGGGCCCCCTTCTCAGGAAGAATACCGGACGGGTTGCCGAAATATTCCTGCGTGACCGGCAGTTTCGCCTTCTGCCAGGCGGGAAGACCGCCGTCCACAATCCGAATGTCTTTCACACCAAATTTCTCGAGGACGTACGCGACCATGCTGGCGCTCAGAATTTCATCGTTTGGCAGTTTGTCCCCGGTCGCGTAAATCAGATGAGTACGATCACGATTAACCCCTGCCCGGATGAGCAACGCCTTCGTGAGTTCATCCGGCAGATACTGGACCGGAACTCCCTTGTCAGTGCCCCGCAGCGTGTCAAAGTTCAAATGGTGAGCTGTCGGGAGATGGCCGCGAAAGTAGTCCTTATACCCCCCTCGCGTATCGATCACGAGCGGCCTTTTCGAGGCTTCGGTCGACTCAATCAATCTCAAAGCTTCCTGAGGCGAGATGATTCCGATTTCGGCGTAGGCCAGTGTGGAAGTCAGCAGGACAGCCAACAGACTCAGAGCAATTTTCATAAGCGTCATCACTGTGAAAGGAAGCCAATTTTCACGAAACCTGTCCAGCACGGTGCACTGACGGGTGACCGGATTCCCCCTCTTCGGTAGTGACAATGAAAGTGCCACCTGCATGACTGAGGATCTCATCGCACACGAGGCGGAACGAACATGGCCGATGGCCTCGAGTGCCGACGTGGGGCTGGGAAGGGGACTATAACAAGGTGAAGCAAGTTGACGCCAATCTACACGGGTAAGGCTCGCCGACCGGGTGATCACCTGTTCCATTTGTCCACGCGGAGGTTGTCGCAAGTCGCACGCGTATTCTGCTGTATGTCAGTATGGTAATGTTTCACCGCCAATTCTCGAATCAGAACAAGACTCGCTATTAGCGCAAAGTGCTTATTGGAAATCCTTATGCCCCATGTTGATGCTCGACCGCATCGCTTCCGCCTCAGACAGATTGCATATCGGATATTGCATGAAAGAGGGTTGGTGCCGGAATTCCCTCCGCGCGTCCTCGACGAAGTGAAATCGATACCGGGGCCCGCCGGGGTCGAGACCGAGTCGACTCGCGATCTGCGTCATCTCACCTGGTGTTCGATCGACAACGACGACTCGCGCGACCTCGACCAACTGACGTTTGCGAAACAAACTCCTGAGGGTGGAGTTCAGGTACTGGTCGCTATTTCCGACGTCGATGCGCTCGTCAAAGCAGGATCTCCACTTGATGAGCACGCCCAGGCGAATACGACATCTGTCTATGCCGTCGGTCATATATTCCCCATGTTGCCCGAGCGGCTATCGACCGACTTGACGTCACTCAACCTGCACGAAGACCGGCAGGCTATTGTGGTCGAGATGGATTTTGATTCCGATGGCCGACTGTGCAACTCGGACATCTATCGGGCCACGGTTCGAAATCACGCGAAGCTCGCGTATGACAGCGTTGCCGCATGGCTGGACGGAAGCGGGCCACTTCCCGTTCCCGTCCAGGCTGTCCCCGGGCTTGATGAGAACATTCGACTTCAGGACCAGATGGCACAGCAACTGAAGGCCGTCCGGCAGGCGTACGGGGCTCTCGACCTCGAAACGATCCAGACGCGGCCCGTATTCGAGGGAGATACGTTAAAAGATCTGGTGCTCGATCGCCGCAATCGTGCGAAGGATCTCATCTCTAACTTCATGATCGCTGCCAATGGTGTCGTGGCCCGATTCCTGAAGGCACACCAGTTTCCGTCCCTTCGTCGAGTTGTCAGCAAGCCGAAGCGATGGAACAGGATTGTCGATCTTGCCGCGGAGGCAGGTCATCTCCTCCCCCGGGATCCCAGTTCCACAGCGCTGGAAGATTTCCTCGTCTGGGCGCAAGCCACTGATCCGACCACATTTCCCGACTTATCACTCAGTGTAATTAAGCTCCTGGGACCGGGTGAGTATGCTGCCCAACTCGTCGATGGCCACATTCCCGGTCACTTCGGACTGGCGGTCGGTGACTACGCGCACTCGACCGCTCCGAATCGACGATACCCGGATGTGATCACGCAGCGACTGTTGAAGGCGGCACTCGATCAGCGTCCGGTTCCCTATAGCGATGAAGAACTGAAACAATTGGCCGAACGCTGTACCGAGGCAGAAGACGCAGCCAAAAAGGTTGAACGACAAGTCCGTAAATCCGCAGCGGCACTCCTGCTGGAATCACGGATTGGCTCTGTCTTTGACGCGATCGTCACTGGCGCAAATCAGAAGGAAACCTGGGTCAGAATCCTGCACCCTCCGATCGAGGGCCGACTGATCACAGGTCAGGAAGGAATGGATGTCGGTCGCAGACTGCGAGTCCAACTGGTTCGGACCGATGTCGAACTTGGATTCATCGATTTTAAAAGACAACGATGAAGGAATGAGAGCAGCGAATGCTCCCACCAGGCCGGCCACGTCAACCAGGGTCATTGACGTGGTCGATGAGAAGCAGTCTTGTCCGATTGAGCAATCGTCAGTGCGAATCGACCGCATAAAATCGCCTGCGACTGCGAATTTCATTTTCAAATTTCTCAGGATCGATGACTGAAAAAGTCCACACGGTTGCGTTACCATTCGTCGATCCTGATGCAACAGGCATCGAATCATCCACCGAAACCTGAAGAGTACTGAGTATGAAGAACGAGCGATCGCGTCTGATGGTGGCCATTGTGGCCTTACTGATGAGTTCCTCAGTCAGTTGGGCGGACGTCCAGCTTCCGGAAATTATCAGTAACAACATGGTGTTGCAGAAGGATATCCCTCTGCCGATCTGGGGTTGGGCTGCTGCGAACGAAGAAGTGACCGTGACCTTGGGCGACGCCAGTCAGTCGACCAAAGCAGACGCCTCGGGGAAATGGAAGGTGGTGCTGCCTGCGATCAAGACAGCCGGCGGTCCTTTCGAAATGACCGTCAAAGGCAAGAATGAGATCAAGGTCACCAACATCCTGATCGGTGAAGTCTGGGCCGGATCGGGCCAGTCCAACATGCAATGGCCTGTCAGTGCGTCGCTCAATGGCGTCCAGGAAATCGCCAATGCGAAGTTTCCCAAGATCCGCCTGTTCATCGTTCCGCTTGTTCCTGCTGGAACACCTTCTGAGCATGTGAACGCTCGCTGGGTCGAATGTTCTCCCGAAACCGTCGCTGGCTCGTCCGCAGTGCTCTACTTCTTCGGTCGCGAGATTCATCAGAAGCTCGACGTACCTGTCGGTCTTATTACGACCGCCTGGGGTGGGACGCGAATTCAGCCATGGATTCCTCCTGTCGGATACACCGCGATCCCTGAGCTGGCCGCTGAGAAAAACGACATGGTGAACATGGTCAATGCCTACGCCGACCAGCTCGCTAACTTCTCCAACTCAATCAAGGCCTATACCAAGCAGATTTCTGAAGCCAAGCCCGGTGAGGCGGTTCCACCAGTCCAACAAGGCCCTCCAGGACATCCCCTGAACAGCAACTACCAGTACACCGGTCTCTACAACGGAATGATCCACGCTCTCGCTCCCTTCGGGATTCGTGGATTCCTCTGGTACCAAGGTGAATCCAACAATGGCCAGGGAATGCAGTACTATCACTTGAAGCGAGGCTTGATCGAAGGCTGGCGCTCGGTCTGGAATCAGGAGGGTAACCGCGATTTCCCGTTCCTGTTCGCACAGCTTGCCCCGTTTAAATACGACGGCGATCCAACCCGTCTGGCCGGAATCTGGGAAGCTCAAACGGCAACTTTGGCCGTAAAGAACACTGGCATGGCGGTCCTGACCGACATCACAACTCTGAACGACATTCATCCGCCCAATAAGCAGGAAGTCGGCCGGAGACTGTCGCTGTGGGCTCTTGCCAACACCTACGGTCAGCAGAACCTTGAGTTCTCTGGACCACTCTACAAGTCGGTAAAGATTGACGGCAACAAAGCGATCGTCACCTTCACGCACGCTGCAGGTTTGAAGTCCCAGGACGGGAAAGAACTTTCCTGGTGGTCGATCGCTGGCGACGACAAGAAGTTTGTCAAAGCAACTGCGAAGATCGAAGGTGAAACGGTCGTGGTGACCGCTGATGGTGTGACCAAGCCAGTCGCGGTTCGATTTGGCTGGCACCAACTTGCGGAACCCAATCTGGCCAACGGAGCCGGTCTCCCCGCCTCTCCATTCCGCACGGATACATGGATCGATGCACAGAACTGGAATCCCTGATCGGATTTCGATCTGATCGACCGCCAAGTGGCGGTGTTTCAGCAGCCTGATTCAGCATCACCGCATGAACCTTCAAAAGTTCATGCGGTGTTTTTTTAAGTGTTCAAACCTTTTCCTGTCGCCAACGTGCCACCTGAAGTCACCCCCGAGAAAGTCCCGCGGCTTCCAGATTGTGCATCCAGCGCTGCACCTGCAGCCCGTCCTCAAAAGTGGCTCCTGCAGGAACGGCTTCTCTGCCGCCGGCAACCCGACAGAAACAGCGCAGTTCTTCTGCCATCATCCCCGTCGGACCTGTGGTATCAGTTCGGATCTCCAGAGCCATCGGCCAGTGTGCCCGATCGTCCCAGACTTCAATGGGACGGGGATTGGGGGAAATCCGCGCCACCCAGCCGCTGCCAAAGACTTCCAATCGATCAAACCCTCGCGGCGCCATACCACCGGGGGTGAGATACGATGCGACCATGGATGCCAGAGTGCCACTCGGCCACTGCAATTGAGCCAATGCCAGATCAATGGCACCTTCGGGAGTTCGGTGAAACTGGCACGTAAACCGTGACGGCTCCTCGGAATTCATCAGTACCTGAGCCGAGTACAAGTCATGGATCATGGCTGCGACCAGAGGGTTCTCGCCCGGAAAATCTTTCACGATCGAGGCGGGCCGATGACGGACGCTATCAATATAGGCCGGCTTCCCCCGCTGATGGACTTCATCACGCAGCTGCCGAAATTCGCTGTTGAAGAGCAGAATGTGCCCCAGCATTAAATTGGCAGAATTGGGCTTAACGTAAGGAATCAGGCTTTCCGCCTCTGACAGATCTGATGAAATCGGCTTTTCCAGCAGAACAGTTCGCCCCGCTTGTAAAAGTCGCTTCGTGACTGAAACATGTTCGCTCGTGGAACACGCGACAACCCACGCCTCCGCCCCCGATTCGGCGATGGCGCGATCCAGATCAAGCCATCCTGGTACCTGGGGCAACTCGCCGCGAAGCTGATCGAGACGCTCCTGCCGACGGGCCACGACAGCGACCAGTTCTGCTTCGGCTAATCCGGACAGCGTCAGTGCGTGGAGTCGACCAAAACGACCAAGCCCCACGACACCCACTTTAACGCGTGTAAAATCACTACCAACTGCCATGCCGTGAACTCCTGGACCGGTGACACAAGGTGCGGCCTCAGAATACCATAAACGGTTGAGCCACATATTCACGTGTCGATCGCAGGATGCAGTGAATTGTCCGTGATTCCAACGATGCCCCTTTGATTAATACCAGCAGGCATGCAGGACTGGAAAGAGCACGAGCGGAAAGCCTGCGGCAGCAAGTCAAAATCCGCTCGGCCCTCTCTCAGATATCCCGGCGAGATACATCAGGTCGAAGCGGGCGCCTGAGGTGCCTGTGCGAAGGCCTCGAACATTCCGGCACGAACTTGTTCCGGGGTGAGATCCTGCTGATGCGTTGCCAGTGACCATTTGTGCCCGAATGGATCGACGATCACACCATAACGGTCGCCCCAGAACATGTTCTCTGGGTGCATGAGGACTGTTGCCCCCGCTTTTTCCGCTTGGGCAATCGCCACGTCACAGTCGGGAACGTAGCGATGCAGCGTGACGGGAGTTCCTTTCAGTGACAGAGGGGATTCTGACTTCCCATTACAGTATTCCGGGAAGTCATCCGCCAGGAATACGACGCTTCCGCCGATTTCCAGTTCTGCGTGCATCAGGCGACCATCCGGAGAGGACATGCGGCTGAGTTCTTTCGCGTCGAACGCTTTCTTGTAGAACTCGATTGCCTCGGCAGCGCCGGCACACACGATGTGCGGAATCAGACTTGCACGACCTTTTGGGATTGGCTGGACACTACTGCTCATGTTCTTTTCCTCGACTGAAATGAAAGACGTTTCCAGGTTCAACCGGGATCGTTGAGACGCATCGGATCGCGGCCAGATTGAAGGCGAGCCAAGCGAAATTCCCCGCTTCCAGTCATCCCTCAGGCCATCGATCTCATCGTCCCGCACAATGGAGGACTGGGTAACGTCCGTCCCGAGTGCATGGGATCCCTGCTCATTTAGTCGAAGAAAAACGTCAGAATCGACGGACGATTCAGAAATATTTTCTGCTTCGTCAAGCGATGCTTTTACCGTCGATCGCGCCCCTTGCTTGGGCAGACGATAACGATAGCGGGTGCTCATGACAGCGAACTCACAGGGATGCGACTGCGACAAACGCGACTTGCACCAGAGCAGTTCGCGTTTGGGACGCTCTCACAGGAAGTCAAACGCAATGAAAAAAGCCCATGTGCAGATGATCCGGATTCCTCCGGAATAACCTGCACATGGGCTTGTCTGCTGTTCGTCAAATTCGGGTCGGGCAACGAATCCTGCACGGATAGTGTGTCCAACCGCAAATCGTCAGACTATTCGGACCAGTTATTGATGTCGTCGCCCGAGCCGTCTTCGTTTTGCTTGTTCGGTCCCGACGACCAGATTGCGGGTTTGTCCACCGAGGACTTGCTGTTCGGGTACTGGTAATTGAGAGCTTGATTCCAGGCATCACGGGGGATTTTTTCAGCGAATGGGGCGAGCGGCTTACCATCCGCGCTCTGACCAGGAGAAAGCATTGCATTGACGTCAGGTGGGAAATCTCCGTCGTGGGCAATGGCATATTGCTTTGCGATCTGCTCAAACCCGGAAATGTTCACTTTTGTCTGCCGAATCATCGCGACCTTCTGCTGACCGATCAGGTTCGGGATGACCATGGCTGCGATGACACCGAGGATCGCCAGCACGAGCAGCACTTCCGTCAGCGTGAATCCGGCGCGAAGAGACGAATTATGAATGTGTGAGCGTCGTTTCATAGTAACTTTTATCCGAAAATCAGGTGCGTCCCAATCCGATGGTTGCAGACGACAGTATGGGGAAACTGCCCGGCCGCACGAACATTCGCCCGTACGCCTCATCCGTTGAGTGTGTCTCTTGCTGCGTAATCATGCAATGCGAAGGGGCGCTCGTTCAGATCGATTTCAGGTACCCTGCCCTGCCTCCAGAACGAGAGCAACGTTTCTCTGTCCATGCATGAGTTCGGCACAACCGGGTGCCTGCCCAACTCGGCGGCACCCGGCCTACGCGACTCGATCCGAATCGCTCCCCCCACCGTTTTAGTGACCAGATTCGATTGAACCTGAGCACAAGATTATTCCGGCGGTGGAGAACAAGCTGTTACTTGGCGTTCTTCTTCGCCGCCTCCCAGTCCCCTGCAACCACCGTGAGAATCGACTTCGGATCGATATGCTTCTTTAGTGTCTCAAGGACTGTTTCTGGTGTCAGTTCGCTGATGCGCGACTCAAGAGTCTTGTAGTACTCCATGGTTCGGTCGGCAAGGAGAGTCGACTCGAGAATCTGAGCCAGTCTGGCGTCCTCTGTCCGCATCACTTCCTGACTCTGAAGGAAACCACGCCGGGCATCATCCAGTTCTTTCTGAGTAACCCCTTCTTTCAGAAGTCGCTCCAGTTCTTCGTGAATCCCCGACACGATCTTTTCAAGATTCGCAGGATTATAGATCGCGTACATCGTGATGGTCGCTCGCGTATCGAGAGAGCTCGCCGCAAGCGACGATCCCACGCCATAGGAGAGACCTTCCTTCTGCCGAATCCGATCACCCAACCGAGAAGACAAAGCACCTGCACCGAAGACGTAGTTGCCAATCAGCAGGGCGGGATAGTCCGGGTTGTCATCTCGCAGGGGCAGCACTCCTCCTGCGAAGTAAAAGGCGTTCGCCTTATCGGGAGTCAGGATCTTGATGACCTCGGCCTTGACTTCGACATCGCTGGTGCGAGCGATTCGCTCATAAGGTTGCTTCGCCTTCCACCCCTTCAGCATCCCCGTCAAAGCTTTCATGGTTTCTTCTTCATCGAAGTCACCAACCACAACCAATTGCCCGGCATGCGAACCGAGGAAATCGGAGTACAGCTTCTTGACGGCGGGGATATCGACTTCGTCTGTCAGAGCGATTTCTTCTTCGCCTGTCGGATAGTAGCGCACATCGCCGACGGGGTACGGATTCAGGGCACGTCTCACTCCCTTCAGTGCCAGGTCCTGTGGATTGGTCAGTCCCTGTTCAAGATCGGCCCGATGCCCTTGCTTGAGGATATCGAGTTCAGCGGCGGGAAAGACCGGTTCTCGCAGAACTTGTCGCAGCAGTTCAATCACCGCAGGAAGATTATTGCGTTTGGTTTGAATCACAAACGTCGCATCGCCTGCCGAGCCGGAAGAGCCAAGTGAGGCCAGATTCTTATCCAGCTGATCCTGCAACTGTTGCCGTGTCAGTTGCTTCGTTCCCTTTGTCATCATCGACGGCAGGAACTCGGCGACTTTCCCCAGCCCGAACAGCGACCGTTCATCGCCATATCGAAGGTTCAACCGCAGGAAGACGGTATTACCGCGTGTCTTCTTGGGGAGAAGTGCGACCTTGATTCCATCGATCGAAGTCCGTTTCGTACGAGCCTCGATCTTGGCGGGATCCACATCAAACGCTTCTCCGGCAGACGTATCAGACCGCCCCTGGTAATCACCAATCATCTCTGCCAGATTTGGCGAAGACGGAATCACGGTCCGCTCGGCCTCTTTCGTCGGGTAGTAGATCCCAACAGTTCGGTTGTTGGGCTGGAGGTAGGCGCGGGCAACAGTGTTGACATCCTTTACCGTAACCTGTTCCAGACGGTCGCGGTAGATGAAGTAAAGTCTCCAGTCCCCTTGTGCAGCCCACTCGCTCAGGTGAATGGCCAACTGCTGAGAGTCTGACGCCTCTTGCTCACGCTGTTTCATCAATCGCTGCTTGGCGCGTTCGACTTCTTCTTCTTTGACCCCTTGATCAATGACCGACTGAAGCGTGTCCAACAGTCCGTCGAGCACCGATTCAGGGGTATTGCCACTGGCCACTTCCGCCATAAATCGCAAGACACCGGGATCGTGTAGAGCGTACGCGGCGCCGGAGACACTGGCTGCTTTCTTCTGTTCGACAAGGGCTTTGTACAGCCGACCCGACGGAGTCATCGTCAGGACCGATTCCAGAACATCGATCGCAGCGAAATCGGGATGTCCACCTGACGGGATGTGATAGACAGCTCCCACGACGCTGACGTCACCCACGCGACGAAGCGTGACCGTCCGCTCGCCATCCTGGGGTGGCTCTTCCGTGTACGTCTGATCGAGTTTCCGTTCAGGCTTCGGAATGGCCCCGAAGTATTTCCCCACGTATTCCAGCGCCTGAGCCTCTTCGAACCTTCCCGCGATGATCAAGATCGCGTTATCTGGCTGATAGTATTTCTGATAGAACGCGCGAAGATTTTCGACGGGAACACGCTCAATGTCTGCACGATTACCGATCGTCGCCTGACCGTAGTTATGCCAGTTGAACGCGGCACTCATGATCCGCTGACCGAGAATGCTGTGGGGGTTATTTTCTCCCCGCTCAAACTCATTCCGGACGACCGTCATTTCCGAGGTCAGATCTTCGCCCTTGACATGACTGTTGATCATTCGATCCGCTTCGAGGCGAATCGCGAACTCGAGGTTGTCATCGTTGGCAGGAAGAGTTTCGTAATAGTTCGTGCGATCAAGCCACGTTGTACCGTTGAACTGGGCTCCGCGAGCCTGGAGCGCCTTGGGGACACTCGGATGATCCGGAGTTCCCTTGAACAGCATATGTTCGAGCAGATGTGCCATTCCTGCCTCGCCATATCCTTCATGGCGAGATCCCACAAAAACGGTGAGATTGACAGTGACTGTCGGCTTCGATGGGTCGGGAAATAAAAGAACTTTCAGACCGTTCTCAAGTCGGTATTCACTGATGCCTTCAATCGTGGTGATCTTCATAACTTTGGACGCTTCTGCTCCGTGAAGTGTGAAACAAAGCAATGTGGGCAGTACAGCCAGCATTCCTGCAACAAGACGCTTTAACATCGATACGTTCTCCTCCTGATACCGCTTCACAGATGACTCGATGATGACTCTGGCTCATCCACCCGCACTCGTTCGGCGAAGCCGAATTCTCTACTCCATTTATCAATACGGATTATCCATATGGAGTTACCCAGTGCGAATTTCAAGGTCACGATCGATTGACCCGAACTTCGCGAGGGAAGAGATGTGAAGGGGTGAGAGGCTTAATCCGCCTTGCAACGCTCAGAACAAGAACTGTTGCCAGTTTGATCAAAATCGCCGCAAAAATTTCGACGGCTCTGGCGAAGCAGAGTTGTCCAATCATGACGACCAGCGAACAACTCCGTCAAGCCGGGGGGCGAAATCACAGCCAGATAAGCCGTTGACTACAGCGTTTTCAAATACTCGACCAACGCGGTGACTTCCTCGTCATTGAGTGCTTCACCGACGACATCCTCAGGTCGATGGTACTGTTTCAGGACCTGTTCGAGTGATCTCGCCTTTCCGGTATGCAAGAAGCGCCGGCGAGCTGATACCCCGCGCAGTGACGGCGGGTTGTAGAGCTTATTCGCATCCTTGGGGTCGATAACCGCACCGTCAAAGGTCTCATGTGTCGTAAAGTTGTTTCCCGAATGGCACTGTACGCAGCCCGCCCGGCCTTCAAACAGCTGGCGTCCCAAGGTGATGGCAGGTGAATCGTGATTGGCCCGGGGATTTTCCGGGTGACTCACACTGCTGAGGTATGCAGCCAGCCCTGCCACGTCTTCGTCAGCAATTTCCCGCTCGGTACTCATGCTTTCAATCAGGGAACGGCGCATCGCGTCTTTCAGATCTGTCTGCCAGCCGTGCCAGGTCCAAGGCCCAGTCTCTGCCACCCCCCGTAACGTGGGGATCAGCTTGGGGGTGCCATATGTTCGATCGTTTCGCGTATCGAACACCTGCCCCGAAGTGTGACCATCTGTATGGCAAGTATGACAGCTGAACCAGGAGTGCATCGACCAGTTGGCGTCGTAGAACGCGATCTCACCCCGGCGGACGAGACTGATCTCCGCAGGCGCCCCCAGCGAGATATTCTCAACCTGGTCCGCCTCGAGATCCACCACCTGCAGGGAATCGCCAAGGTGATTCGCAACGATGACACGTCGCTGGTCCAGGAATTGAACGTCGACAGGGCGACCTCCGAGCGGAATCCGTCGATAGCGAGAGGGATCTTTTCGCAAGACTTCAGGCAGGAAATCGCCCGGATCACCTGAGGGCCAGGGGATGGAGGGATACTCCAGTACGAGTAACTCATGAGTTCCACCGCACGTCACTGCGATGTACTTTCCATCAGGACTCAGCGCGACGGCGTTTGCATCTCCCACAGCCTTGCCGCGAATATCCAGGCCAAGTTGCTTCTGATCACCTGGTTCTCCGTCCGGTAGTGGTAGTTTCGTCAGGCGGTTGTCAATCACCCAGCCGATGTCAATCATCCCTGCCGTCACCGAAAACGCACGGTTGATGGCACTCGGCAACAGCACGAGTTGCGAGTCCGCCGTGATCACAGGTTTGCCGGGGTTAAAGCCGCCATCGAAAATCTTGCGAGCACTGATCTGGTTCAGCGTCGCGGTATCGTGCACGAACGCCTCGCAGGGAACGGAACAGAACGTAACGAGCCACCGCCCGTCCGGAGAAACCGCGAGTGTCCGGGGAATTCCGCCAACGTCAATTCGTGAAACCGGTCGGTCCTGGGCCACCTCTTCGTGGCGTGAGTCAGCCGAAATCAAGGCTTCTACCTGAATCGCCGCAACTTGATCTTCACCACCTAAGGCCACAAATACGCGGCTACGGTTAGGCAGCATGGCTAAACCAGACGGTTCGTCCCCCACGGCAAACTTCTTGAAAAGACTGATCGCTGAACCGTCCCGCTTCACGACCGCCACCGCATCGTCATGTAACAGGCTGACGAGTGCGAACGAATCACTTACCCAGACCACATCGAAGGGATGGCGACCGACTGGAAGCTCGCTGAGCACACGCTGCCCGGTCACGTCAACCAGAGTCACTGTCCCTGATGACTGGTTTGCGGTCATCAAGACGGTGCCATCGGGAGAGATCGCCAGAGCCAGTGGGCTGCGGTGGGCCTCTTCCGCCCGGCACTCGTTCAATGAGACGGCCAGGATGACGGCAAGCAATTTCAACAGGCTTTTCCAGTTCATGAATTGTCTCGTTGATAAGCAGTTTCAAAACCGGTCGTGCAAGCACGGCAATCTTCGAACATCGCGGCCCAGTTGGCAAGAACACTCAATGCGTGAGATGTCCCCATTTCGTCAAATTGCGCACGACAAGAACAGGAGTTCACGTCCCGAGCCGAATGTTGGAGTTCGACGCACTTTTGCGGGGTGGCCTGACAGCAGGACTCGTCCTACGATCATGGGAACGAGACGGAAACGACTATTGTGCTTCGGGCGCCGGCGCGAGTTCTGCCGCCTGAAAACCGGTGGTTCGATGCGTGCCGTCACAAAAGGGACGTCGCCGGGAGGAACCGCACCGGCACAAAGCGATATTCTCCGAACCCGAGACATCGAATGGTTGTCCCTTGTGGTCAACCAGAGTGACTGGGCCGGTGATCACTAAGGGCCCGTTTTCTCTGGTTCGAATTCGAGTTTCCGTCACGAATTGCCTCCTGAGCTCTGCGTTAGGATTAATTGTGCTCATTTGACAGCGATTGGCTGCCCCACGAATCTTATCCACCAGCAGCAGACAGAAAAATACTCATGACACCGCAGGTGCTATTCTGAAAGACGAGTCTCCCACTGGGTCGGTATTGCAGACGCCGATCACCATCAATCCGACTGACGCCACAATCCCCGAACGAGAGCAGTCCGCGCCGACGACAGCACTTGCGATTCTGATCAGTCTCAGTCTGTCGCACATGTTGAACGATGTGATGCAGTCGCTGATTCCTGCCGTCTATCCACTGCTGAAAGAGACTTACTCGCTGAGCTTCTTTCAGATCGGGATGATCACGTTCACGTTTCAGTTGACCGCCTCGATCCTTCAACCTCTCGTCGGCCTCTACACCGACCGCCATCCCGCCCCTTACTCACTGGCCTTCGGGATGGGATTCACTTTGCTTGGACTCAACCTGTTGGCAATTGCGAACAGCTTTGCCACGATTCTGCTTGCTGCCGGAATGGTTGGACTGGGATCCTCGATCTTCCACCCGGAAGCGTCACGAATTGCGAGGTTGGCTTCGGGAGGACGATATGGGTTCGCACAGGCTCTCTTTCAACTCGGCGGTAACTTCGGGTCCTCGCTCGGACCACTCTTGGCCGCGTTCATCGTCGTACCGAAAGGTCAGTTCAGTATTTCGTGGTTCTCGATTGGTGCCCTCACAGCGATGGCCCTGTTGACGAACATCGGCAAGTGGTACGGGGTCCAGTTGGCAGAACATAGGGCCAACCCCAAGAAGAAAGCTCACAATACCGAATCTCAGTTATCGCGAGGCCGTGTGATCAGCGCTCTCGTCATTCTGATGCTGCTCTTGTTCTCGAAGTACTTCTATCTGGTGAGCCTCAGCAACTATTACACCTTCTATCTGATGTATAAGTTTGACATCCCCGTCGCGACAGCACAGATCTACCTCTTTGTCTTTCTCGGATCGGTTGCCGCCGGAACGATTGGTGGAGGCCCCATCGGCGATCGGCTCGGTTTCCGAACGGTGATCTGGTTTTCGATTCTGGGAATTTTTCCGTTCACCTTCTTGCTACCGTACGCCAATCTGTTCTGGACCGTATTGCTGACGATCCCCATCGGATTGATCATGGCCTCCGCCTTCACGGCCATGATGGTTTACGCCCAGGAGTTGGTTCCCGGACGAGTGGGGATGATCGCGGGTCTGTTCTTCGGCTTCGCTTTTGGCATGGCGGGGTTGGGTGCGGCGGTCCTGGGCTGGCTCGCAGACCAGATCGGCATCGAATCTGTTTACCATATCTGTTCCTACCTCCCCTTGTTCGGCCTGCTGGCGGTGTTCCTTCCGAATACCGAGCGCAAAGCGGCTAAGTAAACCCGGCTCTCAGACTTCCGGAAGTCAGCAATCGGCCCGAGGATCGGCCTGCCAGCGCGATCCTCGGGCCCTTCTGATGAGACGCAGGTGTCTGCTTACGAAGAGAGTCCGGCTAGTCGCGACCGGAGGCGTCTTCCACCCCGCGTTTCTACTTTTACCCGAGTTGCGGACGTACGCGGCTCACCGAATTTGAAGCAAGCGGCGCGAGTTCTGGCAATTGCGTCTCCGGCCCGCTGCGAAAGCGGCTCGCGCCCCTCCGACCGGACGACGACAAGGCAAAATCGGCCGATCCTGGCCGCCCAAGACAGATTCTTGGCGATCTTCTCGAGCACGGATTTACAAACCGACGGCGACCCCTTTTCTGGCCGGCTTGCTGCACTGAACATCTGCAGACATCGTCGCATATTGAAGATTACGACGGGCGTCGGAATGGCCCCCAGGCTCCCCGACAGCCCTCTCATCGCAATGTCTGACTCGATCGAGTTTTAGGTGGAAGGCACAGGTGAGATTTGCCAGGAACGAGCATTTCCCGCGTCAGGCATTTGACGGGTCGGATCCTCGACGCTACATTTCCGATGCCGACTGCGAGGGCTATGAGCATTGAGCGGTTTTTTCTGAAAAGTGAACCATCCGGCTCAACTCATCCGCCACTTTCGTCGATAGAATCACTCGTCGGCTCCGTAGCCAAGTGGCTAAGGCAGCGGATTGCAAATCCGTCATCGTCGGTTCGACTCCGACCGGAGCCTCTCAAACAGAAGCCGATGCAGGACACTGTCCCGCATCGGCTTCTGTCATTTCACAGGGCCTTCACCCGCCATGCAGGCAGACCGCCCCCGGGGGGATTCACACCATGAGCCCTGTTGAGATTGCTGTCACTCCTTTGGCCGTATCGAGCAGCCCCTGAGCGGCCGAGCGCGAGCGATTCGCAGGGCGACTAACGGAGCCACTTCACGGGCGCCCCAAATTTCATCCCCGCGATTGTCTCATCCTCAGCGGGGAGACTCAATCAGCAAATAGAGAACATTGTCCGTGAAGGCCGGGTCCTTGGTCAGGCCCAGATGGTCGGTGAACAGGAATGTGACGCTGTCCCACTTGATGGGGCTTTTCAAGCGTGGTGCCCACTTCCCATTGTCCGAAAGTCGCTCATCCATCAACGCACTGTGACGCGTGACAAGTCCGTCGCCCGCCACGCGTGCTGTGGGGGAGAGCGCCCCTCGATTGTCGATTGCGTACTGAAAAACAGTGGGGTGCGCATCGCTGGCGATCAGATGAATGGTCGTTCCTTCGGGCGGATCAACCTTCACGTCGATGGCAGCGTGAAAGCGTTCCGCACGTCGCAGACATTTGGCAAGGTGACCATACGCCACCTCCAGCCTGCGCAGGGGATCAGGTTCATTGGGAAGCAGATATCGCAGTTGCTCTGACTGTGTCGGGTTAAAGAAACCCCATCGCGCGTGAACCCAGACCTGAGGATCATAAAGGTCCACGGTCTCACGCCGGGAACCTGAGACCACCGGACGGTGTCGAGTCCTTGGCAGCAGTTGGTAAACCGACGGCATCGTCCCCAGTAGCGCTGGCTCATACTTGGAAAAGAATCTCGAGAATTGGACTCCCTGAGTCAAATACTCCACCGCCTGAAGTGAACCCGCGTTCGGCGGTGCCACCATGACCAGACGATCGACGTACTGAGCCCCCTTCCAGTTGATCTCCGGAAGACTGCCGTCCTCAGGAAGAGGGGCATCACCGTACTGGAGGTAGTAACGGGCCATCACTCCTCCCATCGAGTGAGCGACAATATCGAATCGAACGGGTTCCGCATCGTCTCCAAATCGCGCTTGCCGCTCTGCTTCAACAAGCGCTTTCTTCTCGAGAATAAACTGATGGAGTTGCGCCGCTGTTTCGACATTGTCACGCCGCCAGTCGTACGCGAATTGAAAGCAGCGCACATCCTGCGGGTCTAACTCGTCCGGCGAATCCCGATATCCACCAATTCCGAGGGCGGTCACGATGTCCCGATACGCCGCCATCTGAAAGAGGACCCCAAACACGCGGACGTTCAACGTGTCGAGGGGCCCGGAGACTTCGATTGTATCCGTCAGGTCTTTCAGGGCCTCCCCTTCCCCCATGGGCAACGCGAGTAACCGGGCCCCTTCAACGGTGGAGGGATCAATTCCATTTCCGCCGAATTCGCCCCAGACAACGCGCCGCCCCGATTCGTCGACTAACTTTGAGCCGAGAATTCCGGGAATCACAATAATCGGATTTCGCTGGTACTCGTCTGATTTCGACGTCCGACTGTAGATGCTTCCCAGATCGGGGCGTCCCCATGGAGCACGCGATTCTCGAGTCGCTGTCGGAATCAGATCGACCCCCGAATCATCACTGGTCATCGACGCCTGTAACAGCTTCGATTCCAGCCCGGGAGCTCGCCAGATACCGACGGCGGGTACGGCAGACGAATCGTTCTTGCTCGTTTCCGGAGGCTCATTGATGACTTTGGCGCGTCCCGCCGGTGTGATCGTGCGGCAACCCGCCACGATCACCCAAATGCAGACCGCACACCAGAGTGTTTTCGAGTACATGAATTGCCCGTCCATGAGCATGCTGAAGTGGCTGGCAGCATAGAGGAAGTCGTCAATTCCTGACAGGGGATTTTCGCCCCCGTCACAATCGCCATGACGCACCCCTCCTTCGCGGTTCGCTCCTGACGAATTAAGCCCGATTAATGGACATGCGGTCGCTTCGAGGACTGCCAGTTCTACAAGTGTGTACAAAGCTGCCGAGACGACTCCTCTCCAAAAAACTCGCTACATCCCGCCGTCTACCCAACCTAACCACGGGCTGCATCAGATAGCCGCTCGCTAAAAACTGCGGCCGAGGCCCCTCGGAGTCAGGGGGACACCGAAGAAAATGGGTCCGGCAAACAATTTTGCGAGACTTCACCATTTTTTACGGGTGGCGACATCTCAGGGACAGAATTTGCAACAGGAAGCCTCGCTCCGAAGCAATGACTGATGTTGCGAGGATGTCGTCGTTGAAACCGCAAAGGAGACGATCATGCTGCGGTTTCCCAACCGAGCTACTCCGCTGCTTTTACCCACCCTCCTCGGGAGGAGGCGTTTTCGGCGCATCGGCACTCTTCTTTTGATCGCGAGCATCTCTGGTTTGAGTATGGCAACGGCGAGCGATTCTACTGATCCATCGCCTGCGGCCGTAGAATCCCGTGCTGACCAGGCCAGTCAGCCCGGATTCCCAGCGGATGCAATCCCCGCATACCTGGTTCGGCTGCAATTGTCGGACAAGCAACAAGAGCAAATTAAGCGTGTCATTCAGGACTACGACCAGTCGATCGACGAGGTCTGGAAGCAGTTCAGTCAGCGGTATTTCCAGACAATTGCAGTCGAATGTTCTCTCCTTGCCGCCACCGAAGACAACTTCACGGAACAGCAACGGCTTCGCATCCGCGAACTTCGCCGTCGAACGGCCCAGCAGGAAACGTCTGCGACTGAAACCGAATCGCGCACCGCCCCAACGTCTGCAAAGCCCTCTGATCCTGTCGAGAAAGCCATCGAAGGAGTGGGGATCACTCTGACCCCCGAACAGGAAGCGATAGCGGAGAAATTAGAGGAGAAGTATCGCTACCACCTGCGCTCGCTTAATCGAGAGATCCATCGCTTCCACGCGCGATTGCTCTCTCTGGAAGCGGACAAACTGGTGGCGATCGAAAAGCTGCTCACCCGGGACCAGTTGTCCGAACTCCGCCAAAGCCGCCGGAACAAACCGGACGACCTGAAGCACTCCGGCTTACGAGGCAGCGCCCCTGAAACTGACCCTGTCGTCGAGAAAGAGTAAGTCGATCTCTCGCTGAATTCCCGCATCGTACCGGCCGGTTTTCTCTCGCTCATTCCTCACTCCAGCTTGGCGGAATGCGTCTTTTCCATTGGACATCGGCGCACCGAATGCAGCAGTTCGGAAATAACCAAATGCGAGTGCCCGAGGTCGCCGCCCGATTGGCTGACTTCCGCACGTTCCCGCACGTCTCCCCTATCGATGAGGATCACCTATGCGTAGAACTTACTCCGTACTGTTATTTGCAATGGTTACTACGGCGTTCGAGCCCGGGCTTTCAGGTACACAGCAGCTACGAGCTGAGGACAAAAAAACTGAGATTCCATCAGCCCCGCACGAGAAAAGCACTGACCGTCCTGCCTCGGATGACCGAGCTTCCCCTGCTTCGCAATCTGATTCCAAATCGACCAAAGCGGTCGAAGACCCTTTAACGTCGAGCGACGCGGCCTCAGAATCTGATCTTGAAGTCCGATCCGTTGGCGAATCCTTCGTTAAGGCGCTGAGTGCAGCCAAAGCGGAAGAGGCGGCGGAGTTCTTCACCGAATCG
This sequence comes from Schlesneria sp. DSM 10557, assembly GCF_041860085.1. Lineage (NCBI taxonomy): Bacteria > Pseudomonadati > Planctomycetota > Planctomycetia > Planctomycetales > Planctomycetaceae > Schlesneria > Schlesneria sp. DSM 10557. The sequence goes on along the minus strand of NZ_CP124747.1, from coordinate 7,025,005 downwards.
GCTGAATACGTCGATGAGCACGGTGAAGTCTTCGAAGGACGCTCAACCATCCGAGATCTCCTGGCCGAAACGTTCGCGGACGACGAAAATGGCTCGCTTGAGTTCAGCACCACCAGTGTGCGATTCATCGGCCCTGGACTCGCCGTCGAGGACGGTTACACGCTTTTCGTCCCTACTGAATTGCCAGGGGACGATGATGAAAGTGGAATCGTCGGCCGGTACACGACGGTCTACACCCGGATCGACGGCAAGTGGCAAATCGCCAGTCTGCGTAAACAGCCCTTTAAGACGAGCCGTCGCCACCGCTCCGAATTAGAACAGCTCTCATGGCTTCAGGGAGACTGGATCGACGAGAGCGACGAGTCAATCGTGCTCTTTTCGTGTGAGCCCTCAGAACGAGGAAACTTCCTGCTGCGAAAGTTTGTGATCCATGTTGAAGGTCAGGAAATCATGAATGGCACTCAGCGGATTGGCTGGGATCCGCTCACAGGGAAACTCAAAACCTGGATCTTCGATTCGGAAGGGGGCTATGCCGAGGGGTACTGGTACCGGGACGACGACTGCTGGAAATTGAAAGCGACTGGAGTCACGGCGGAAGGGGAACCTGCTTCGAGCACCAGTATCTACACCTGTGTGAACAACGACACCATCATCTGGCAGTCTGTCGACCATGAAGTGAGTGGAGTCAAACTTCCTGATAGTGATCCAGTCACGATCGTACGACGGGCACCCACACCGGATATGGCCAACTCTGCAGCGCATACCGATTCCAAATGATCAGCCCCAGGCACAGTGGCCTGAAGGACCGTTTCCAAATCATCAAGACTCAGAAAAGAAGAACTGCAATGAACACAAGCATCTGGAAAACGCTCATCGTTTGCAGCGTCATGTCCGCAGTTGCTTCCGCTGAACTGCTCGCACAAGGTGGACGTGGTGGCGGAAGACCCGGAGGAGGCCCCGGTGGCGGGGGCCCTGGTGGTGGGCCTGGGGGTCCACGTGGCGGCGGAGGAGGCCGACCGGGGGGCGGTGGCCCGCCAGGAGGTGGCGGAAACTTTGGCGGAGGCCGCGGCGGTCCGCCATCTATCCCGAGGGCGTCTGGTGGCATCCCCGGCGGTAACCCAGGTGTGAGCCGAGGTCCCGGCGGGGGGAATGTCGTCCGCCCCGGAAACGGTCCAGCGATCGGTGGGGGAAATATTGCCCGGCCGAATCCCGGCCCGAGCGGTCCTCGCTCACCGTCCTTCACCCAGCCGAACCCCGGGAACCGGCCGGGCAACATCACCAATCTTACCCCACGCCCTGGAGGCAATCCGCGCCCGGATTTCAATCGAAATAACCGGGGCAACGTCGGAAACGACTTCAGAAATCGCTTTCCCGAGGGGAATGTGGTCAACCGTCCGGGAGGCAACGTCCAGCGACCCGGAGGAACCGATCCTGGCCGCGGCGAACGATTCCGAAACGATCAGTTCGGTGATCGTCGCCAGGGCTCCTGGGTGGGTCGCAATACAATCAATATCAACAATCGTCCCATTAACCTTGGTGGTAGCAATTATCGCCCTGCCTATGCCCGTCATCCTCAGTACCGTGGTTATTGGAACGGTTACGGAGGTTATGGCGGCTTCGGACGAGGATTCGGACCGGGCTTCGGCTTTGGACCCGGTTACGGCCTGGCGGGGGGCTACGGAGGATATGGCTACGGCCCCTATGGTTGGCGAGGTCCTGGATACGGGATGTATGGCTATGGTTACCGCCCGCTCGGGTGGGGATTAGGAGCATGGGGGCTCGGGTCTCTGGCCTATGGCAGCGGTTATCTTGCATATAGTAACCCCTACTACTTATCGAGCTACGGATCATTGGGGAATTACGCCTACACCCAGCCAATTCCCGTTTACTATCAGGGCGCCACGATCGAAGGCACGACTCCGGTCGATAGTAGCGTGATCGTCAACGACGGATCAGTGGTAGAGAGTCGTTCAACGACGGGTTCGGGGGAGAATTCCGCTTGTGAGAAGGCGTTTGATGACGGCGTCGCTGCATTCAAACAAAACAACCATGACGCGGCTCTGGATACGATCAACCGAGGCCTCACTCAATGTCCGGATGACTCGGTGATGCACGAGTTCCGAGCTTTGATTCTGTTTGCGAAGAAAGACTATCAACAGGCTGCTGCGACCATCCACGCTGTTCTGGCCGTAGGCCCGGGTTGGAACTGGACGACGCTGAGCAGCATGTACTCGGATGTGGCGACGTACACGACACAACTGCGAGCCCTGGAGGCGTTCACCCGCGAGCATCCGGATGACGCAGCATCCAAGTTCCTGCTCGCGTATCACTATATTGCGGATGGTTACCCTGATTCCGCAGTCCCCCAGTTGAAACAGGTGGTTGCCCTCGTCCCCAACGACCGTGTTGCAGCAGATATGTTGAAAATGCTGGCGAAGCCAGAAGTTGCCGCCACTACGGATGGCTCCACAACACCGACTCCTCAACCCCCTGAAGCGACCAGTGACAGCGGAGCTCAACCGGATCCCGCGATCCCACCGTTGAAACCGGAATCCCTGATCGGGACCTGGAAGGCAACACGCGACGATGGATCAACGTTCGAGATTCAGATCCAGAACGAGGGCAAATTTCAATGGAAATTTGCGCACAAAGATACGACCAATCAATTTGATGGGACCTACACCATTGAGGGAAATGTCATCGCTCTTGAGAGCAAAGACGGTGGTTCTCTCATCGCAGGCATTGAACCCGGCGAGGACGGAAGGTTCAAATTCAAGTTGATTGGTGCTCCGAAGGAGGACCCGGGACTCGACTTCCGTCGGCAGAGCACTCCATAGCCCGTTGGTGAAAACCGTCGCTGCGGCACCTGCCCGGTCGAAATGCAATTCGGCCGGCAGGTGCTTGCATTGTAAGCATCCGTCCTCAACCACTTGACATCGCCGCAGAAATATGGCCCCGGCTTTGTGCATTCGAATCTTTTGCGTAACATCGTGACCGGCTCAAACACAGGAGGAAGCAATCATGTTTGCAGAAACGAAAACTTTCGCGAGTGCGTTGCTCTTCGCGATGTTTCTCTTGTGTTGTGAGGCCTCGGCTCAGGCGAACGCTGCTGGAGATTCAACGATTGTCGGGACCTTCATCCGGCATGCTGACCACAAACTCCAAATGACTGACACCAAGGGAAAGGAGCGATCTCTGCTTCTATCTCTGGAACTCAAAGTGTCGTGCGACGGCTCAGACTGCACCGTGAGTGATCTTAAAAATGGAATGAAGATCCGCGTAACGACACTCAAATCAGATAAACAAGTCGCCATCGAAATCGAGGCGCTCGATAAGCAACAAGCCTTCGCCAATACACAGGACGGGAAGCTGGCAAGTCTTACCGATCAGCAGATCAGCCTGCTCGATATCAACGGCGAAATCTCGACGTATACATTTGGTGCCTCGCTGGTTGTCACCTTGGAGGGTCTGACAGTGAAGCGGGAAGACCTCAAAGCAGGAATGCAGATTCGGATCACTTCATCACCTGAACAGAAGTCTGTTGCTACCCGGATCCAGGCCCGGCGAAGTCCCCCGGATTTTCGTAACTGACTTTCGGGTCTATTGGCCCTCTTCTCCCCAGGCTGCGGCTGAGCACGAGTCACGACGGCATCTTCTCCGAGCGCCCCAGCAGCCAACGCACACTCTCTCTACCTCATACCGACTTCCGGCAGCGCCAGGTCTTTTTCTGAGCAGCACGCCATCTACCATCCAGGAAACGTCGTGATCGCGACGCTGGTTTCATGGTCGAAACCAAGTCACATTCATTCATCTTTGCACGACGATCTGCCAATCACCTGACTCAGGGCTGAGACGGAATTCGCGTGACACCAAACCGTGGCGCCATGTTTTTTCACTGCATTAATTCATTCGCTGCCTGATTGTGCCAGGTAGCGAATCCTCTTCAGCAGAATCGTTTACTCTGGATTCTTAGTTGCCTACTGGCTCGTCAATAAGGGTCCAGAACCCTAAGACTTCTCTGAGAATTGAGCTCAACTTCAGGCGACTGGCCTACCATTTGCGACACACTTCCTCCAGCAGTGGTTCGATCCACTCCATGTCTGAATAGGCGAAAACCGAACTAACAAGGAGCTAGCAATGATTACGAAGAAGTGGGCACTAATTTTCTTAGGAAGCCTGGGTGGGTTCGCCGTCGGTTGCGGAATGGACGATTCATCACGCACGACGCAGACCAACGAACCATCAACTACCGTGACAGCAAATCGTCCCGCTCTGCCGGAAAGTACGCGTGACCCCGCTGACCGGTCAAGTTCCACCACCCCTGCCACTCCTGGCACGAGCCTCAATGACAAGACGCCATTCGATCAGGATGAAAACCAGCGCGACATCAACACCACTGCAGACATCCGCAAGCGGATCGTCAATTCCGACCTGTCTTCGAAGGCCCACAACGTGATGATCACGACCCAGGCGGGTCAGGTCAGCCTGCGGGGCCGCGTCGAATCCCAGGCAGAAAAGGATGCAGTGGAAAAGATTGCTGCTGAGGTCGCTGGCGCCGACAAGGTGGACAGCCAGCTGGAAATTGTCACCAACTAAAGCCCTACACACGGTGTCTTGGCAAAACGAATTATTCGAACAGAAAGTCAGGTATTAGAATGTCAACTTCCATTTTCTGTACCGCATCGGCCAATCAGGCCGACACAATCATCCGCAACCTGAAAGCGGCAGGGTTTTCAAATAACGATATTTCGGTCGTCACTGCGGACAAGACCGCCACCCGCGAGTTCGCAGATCGACACGACACGAACGCTCCCGAGGGGGCGATGGCAGGGGCCGGAACCGGCCTGCTGCTAGGCGGAACACTGGGGTGGCTGGCTGGTATCGGAACGCTCGCCATTCCGGGGCTGGGAGCCTTTATTGCGGCCGGTCCAATCATGGCTGCACTCAGCGGTGCTGCCGTTGGGGGGACCGTCGGTGGAATTACCGGTGCTTTGATCGGGATGGGTGTTTCGGAAAACGACGCCGCACGATTCGAGGAAGCCGTCAAGTCGGGAGATTATCTGATTTCCGTCCATTCTGAAGACTATGAAGAGCTCAACCGAGCTCGCCATGTCATCGAACAGGCTGGAGGGCGCGACGTTACCGTGTCAGGTGAAGTCGTCACCGGCAACTCCCGCTACTGAGATCACCCTTCATTGCGGCTTGGAGGCCAGACGAGCCGGCGGAGCCGAATCCTTGCCCGTCTCACTTCGTCCGAGCGGGCAAGAAATCTTTAACCCTCATATTTGAAGGACAATCATGAAACTCGCGACCCTCCAAGACCTCTACGTAGCCGAATTGAAGGATCTCTACAACGCAGAAAACCAGTTGCTGAAAGCCCTTCCAAAAATGGCTAAGGCTGCTTCCGATCCCGATTTGGCTCAGTCGTTTCTCGATCATCTTGAAGAAACGAAGGTCCAGATCGAGAGACTGGAAACCATTTTCAAGGAACTGGAGCTGAGCCCCAAGGGGAAAACCTGCAAGGCGATGAAGGGTTTAATCGAAGAAGGATCTGAGGTGATGTCCGAAAATGCGGATCCCTCTGTCATGGACGCGGCTCTGATTACTGCTGCCCAGCGTGTCGAACATTATGAAATGGCCGGTTACGGCTGTGTCCGTACGTTCGCTCACATCCTCGGCTTCGATGACGCTGCCGACCTCTTGCAGCAAACGCTCGATGAAGAAGGGGCCGCGAACAAGAAGCTGACGGAACTGGCCGAGTCGACAATCAACAGCGAAGCCATCTGATGGTTTGGTGAGTTTCTGTCCTCGAGTCTGAAGTTCATTTGGACAGCGATCGCGAGCGACTGGAGTCCTTGGCCCTGGTCGCTCGCATCGCAGTTCGCCTCAGGCTTTGCCCGAATTTTTCCAAAGCGTTAACAGAGCCCCCCTCGGATTGTCCCTACAGACGTTGTGTCCCTTTTTTAAGGAGCTAGTCATGTTGGTTGCACCACTCAAAGATTTTGATCAGGAAATGCCCGACCCCAAAGGACACACGATAGGGTTCCTTTCCTCTGAAGACGTGTGCGACGTCGTTGTGGAGCAGCTGATCATGGCGGGGATATCCGGCTCGGGCATCCTGGTGTTGAGCGGCCCGACAGGGACAGAGCTGTTTACTCGAATGATGAAAGGATCTCTGTGGGGAGAAGCCGTTGAAAAGATGCTTAAAGACGGGGTCCTAGCCCTTGAACACGGTGACGTCATCCTGGTAGTGGCAGTAGAAGATCGGGAACAGGCCCTCCTCGTGGCGAAGGTTGCAGAGGAACATGGTGGACGCGGATTCAATTATTTCGGAGAGTGGACTGACGAACGGTTGACGCGGTGAATCCGGACCTGGCCTTCAGTTGATCGCGTCTGCAGCAGTAGGATCATCTGCACCGATACTACGGTGCATACGATCACTCTGCTTCCTCAGAACAAACCGCTTGGACATATCTCGCCCTCAATTCTGCAACAACTGTCAGTAGTTGATTACAAATTTTTAAGGTCTAGTGGATTCCGTGGTGGAATTCATTCACCCCCAGCAACGTGACAGTCGATCTCGAACTTCGTCGCGTTGAGATTCGGGCCGGTCGAACTCCTGCACGATCTGATTCGCAGCATCCCGGTAGAGAATCCGTTTGTGGAACGTGATTGTTCGGCCCGATGCTGCACTCAGCAGGAAGTGAGACAAAAAGCTCACCAGGATAGAAATGTATTCTTTAACTGATTGCTGTGAAGTGCATCGACAATCCATACACATCTCGAGCTCACGCACTTTGCGATGACTGACCTCAGCGCCCCTGACGGTTAGCTTCAAGTCAACACAGCAAGCCCCGAAAATCCCGCGAGGCCCGCTTATGCCACCCGAGTCCCCTAGCGCGCCCCCTCCCTGCACGTCCTCTGCTCCTCAGCGTCAGTCCGGACTGGATGCGCTACGGGGGATTGCAGCGGTTTTTGTGGTGCTGCTTCACGCCGGCATTCCCTACATGACAAACCCCATGGCCTACTTGGTCTGGCCAGCTCGGGATGCCCATCCAAGTGACTTTGTCGATGTGCTGACGTGGTGTACGGAATGCTTTCTGATGCCCCTCTTCTTCCTGCTGGCGGGCTACTTTTCGGTCGGGCCACTTCTGTCCCGTGGCGAAAAACAGTTTGTTGAAAGTCGTACGAAAAGACTGATGGTCACACAGGTGGCCTCCGGCACCTTTATTTTGCCCACGTGTCTGCTGATCTGGTCGATGGGTTGGATCGCCGATGGATTGTACGCTCCTCGCACGATCTTTATCTGGAGAAGCGGGATCCCCAAGGAACTCGAAGCAGAGCTCTACGGTTTTGGACATTTCTGGTTTCTGCATTACTTGTACATCTACTGCCTGCTGATGGGGGGTGCGTCGTGGCTGGTCAAACGATCGGTTTCGAGGCTCCCATCCCTGACAAAAACCGCTGCTGACGACCTCACCGGAGTCGATGTCATTCTCTCGTCGGTGTGGAAGCCGATGATTCCCGTCGTCCCGGCCGCGATTATTCTTTACCTGGATCCCCGGATTGTCCTGGGTTTCTACCAGACATTTATTCCCGTTGGCTCGAAGCTGGCTTACTACGCAATCTACTTCGCTGCCGGAGTGACCATGTGGCGCACTCGCAGCACCAATGACCGCCATAGTCTGCTCTATCTGACTCTCGCAGGGGTCACGTTTTTGGGAGTTTTGCCGCTGATTCACCAGCACGTGGAACAGCCTCTCGTCGGGGTGCAACGTGTGCTGCTGGCCGGCCTGCTCGCGATCTTTGCTTCTCTGTCCGCCCATGGCCTCTTCGCGTTATTTCTGAAATCCAGGCTCGGCGACAACGTCGGCATGAAGTATCTGGCCGATGCCTCCTTCTGGGTTTATATCATTCATCTGCCGTTCGTAGGATTGACACAGATCGCGATCGCTCGAACCGGTGTTCCCGCGTTGGGCAAGTTTGTGATTGTGGGAACCATCGCAGTCGGGCTGTCTCTTCTGACGTATCAGGCCTTCGTCCGAAATCGCTGGCTGGGAGAATTTCTCGAAGGTCGTTGGGGTCCCAACTCGCGACCACGAACTGCCCCCGCTAAAGCTCAGGGCGCGAAGTCGGCACTGGATTTTGAACTGGACGACGCCGTTTCGGCGCTGCCAACAGTTCATTTCCGGACGCCGCGCGTCCAGACTATTGAGAGCCCCCTGTATTCCCGCCCGACGCTGACCCAGAGTCCCGACTAATGTTCGCCTCGCTCCGCCGGGTTGCCCGCATCCTGAGGAGCAGCACGGAATCTTGAATGGAGCAGTTCGCGTGCGGCGAGGTGGCCTCTGCAACACTACCGGAACTGTCGTCCGGAACTGCCGTCGCTCGACTGGTACTCAATAGCAGGCCTTCGCATCCACTCGACTCCGCCACATCGTCTTGCTGCGGAGATCTCTGCAATCATGGATGCTGATTTGAGCGCTGCGCTGTAATCTCTTGCCTGTGATTCTGAGTAATCGCTCCGATGACGACATCCTGTTTGTCTGATCGTTTCGACCCGCCAGCGATGCCTTCCATTTATGAACCCATCTCTTGATCCCGTCACTGTACTCAAAGGGCTCATCCAGGATTTTCGTCAGCTCTGGCGAGAACTTTTGATTTTTGATGTTCTCTTTCAGTTGGTCCGGGCCTGGCTGATCGTTCCACTGATCGCGATGGCACTCTCGTTCCTGCTCTTCAAAGCGGGACGAGTCGCCGTCAGCAATCAGGACATCTTCAATTTTTTGCTGTCTCCACTGGGTGCTGCCTACGCTGTCACCTTGAGTGCGACCACTGCCGTTTTGATTCTGCTGGAACAAGCAGGAATGCTCGTCGTCATCGGAATGCGGCACCGGCCCCAGTCTGCGCCTCTCGAAGGGGGACACGACCGTCTGACGCCCCTGATGAGTTCGTTCTGGCGAATCAGTAGACTGGGACTGCTCAAATTAAGTGTGCTGACCCTGTTGGCCGCCCCCCTCCTGGCGTCCGCATATCTAACCTATCTCGTGCTCCTGACGCAGCATGACATTTACTATTATCTCACAGTCCGCCCCGCTGCATTCTGGCAAGCCGCAATTGCGGGCACGATACTGCTGGCAACAATGACGGTGTGCGGAGCGTTCCTGCTTGTCGAATGGTTGCTCGCCCTGCCGATTGTCCTTTTTGAGACCCTGCCTGCCCGATCAGCACTTGCTGCCAGTCGCCAACGGGTGCGCGGTGCTCGGTCCCGGATCGCACTGCTACTGCTCTGCTGGGGTGGTATGAGTTTTGGACTCGGAGCGATACTCACCGCCGGCTTCCAGTATTGTGCCGAGATGCTTTTGGCTCGCCTTGGTCAAGACTCGGTGCCACTTCTGGCTTCACTACTGATCGTGCAGTCAGGATTGATCGGCTTCGCCTCATTCCTCTCCAATTCGGCAATTTCATTACTGATTCACCGCGTCTACCATGACATAAGTGGTTCTGATCATCCGCTTCGGGAGATCGCTTCATCAGCAGCATCGCGATCTCCTGATCACGCCGTCGAACGCTTCACTGCAACCCGGGTCCGGATTGCCGCGGCAGTGACGGTAACTGTGACCATTCTCGTACCCGTCGGATTCTGGATTCTTCTCGCGGAACGGGTCGCGACTCGCGGCACAGTACTTGTGACCGCACATCGAGGCTCTGCCGCGCATGCTCCGGAGAATACTCTGGCGGCGATTCAGCGGGCCATCGACATTGGTGCTGACTACACCGAGATCGATGTTCATCAAACGAAAGACGGAGTTGTCGTATTGCTGCACGATCGCGATTTGCGACGAGTGGCAGGTGACTCACGCCGACTGAGTCAAATTACATTTGAAGAAGTTCAGAAATTGGATGTCGGACGCTGGTTCTCTGAAGAGTTCGCCCAAACCCGTGTCCCGACGCTTACGGAGGCACTGAGACTTTGCCGCGACAAAATTCGAGTCAACATCGAGCTCAAGGTATTCGGCCCCTCTGCAGAACTCGCTGAAGCGGTAACGCGCATCGTTCGTGAAGAGGGCTTCGAGTCGCACTGCATTATCACTTCACTCAGTGACGAGGCACTTAATCAGGTGCGTCAATTCCATCCTCGCATTCCAGTGGGAATCATTGTGGGTCAGTCGATCGGCGATGTGAACCGCTTTGATGTGGATGCACTCAGTGTTCGGGCCGACCATCTCACTGACGAGATGATTCGATCGGCCCAGCAACTCAACCGACAGGTCATGGTCTGGGGAATTAAAGGAGAGCGACAGATCAATGCTCAGCTCAGGCGAGGAGTCGACAACCTGATCGCGAGTGATCCCGAGTTGGCGATTCGGCTCAGAGACCGCTGGAGAGACGCGTGCGACCGAGATCGAGTGGTCATGGGACTGCAAATCTTGCTGGGAATCAGCCAGGAAACAACCAATTCGGCACTCGAAAACGACTAAGCTTGCGTGGGATCGGCCTCAGAACGACTGACCACACGCGAGCCACCCAAGCCAGTTCGTGCGACTTCCGCGGTAGACCCGTCCAGCCGGATATCCTCAATCAGAACTGATCCGGATTAATGACATCGACATTCTCGACGCACACGGTCACATGATGTTCATTGAAAATATCGCGTCTCAGGTAGTCGAGCAGTCCTTCCGAAACGGACCGCGTGACAATGACCTCGATTCGAACGAGCGCAGGGTTCGGTGAGGATGCCTCTGCGAGCAATCGCCGCCCCGCCCCGACACAGGGAATGAGCGTGTAACCCGACGCACCAAGATCCACGAACTTGGTAACGAGTTGCTCCTGAAGCAGAGCATCAGCAACAATTGTCAGTCGTCGCATCGAGCGCAGCCCCCGTTTACGAGTTGAAAACTCATGAACGGAGAGCTGACGATGAAGATCCAGACCAGAGATCGTCAGACTGAGTTTCTCTTGTTCGAACTCCTGCTGCAGGGCATGCAGTTTTTCCATCACACTGCTGTCGACCAGCTTCGTCTCAGAAAGGTCGATCACCAAATTGTTATGCCGCACCAGACCAATGTCCTCAATCTGTCGCTTGAACGGAATCCAGTTACTGAAGACGGCCGAACCGTAAGCCCTGACCAGGTAGGTCCGGTCGCCGATCTCTTCAATATCCAGATAAGGCTTAAAGAGAGAACGAACGGGAACGCCATTGCTCAAGTGGACAATTAACTTCACCGCGATGCCGATTGCAATTCCGATCAACAGGTCTGTCGCGAGCACGCCGACAAGAGTGCAGACGAAAATGAGAAACTGCTCTTTGCCAATGTGGTACACATGCAGAAATTCCCGCGGGTGAGCCAGGCGAAAACCCGTATAGACGAGCATCGCGGCCAGAGCAGCCAGGGGTATCTGGTGGATCAAGCCAGGAACAAGCGCCAAAAAGGCCAGCAGGAACACGCCGTGCCAGACATTGGCGAAACGGGTCTGCGCCCCGTTGTCGATGTTGGCTTTGCTGCGAACAATCTCCGAAATCAGCGGCAATCCCCCGATCAGTGAGACGACAACATTCGCCAATCCCACCGCCAGCAGATCCTTGTTGAAATTGGTCTTTCGCTTCCAAGGGTCCAATAGATCAATTGCCTTCGCACTCAGCAGCGATTCCAGACTTCCAATCAAGGCGAACAAGATCACCCACTTCCACGCGACCAGATGATTCAAGGCAGAAAAGTCCGGACTGGCGAGCGCCGACAGCAGATTCTTGGGAACATTCACAAGGAACCGCTCGCTGAGGCTGAAACTGTGCCCCATCAGGGAGTAGGTATGCTCGTGGGACAAATCGAAGAAATACCCCAGCGGAATTGCGACGAGGATCACAACAATTTGAGCGGGAACCCGGCGAATTCGCTTGTTGCGAATGAGCGGCCATCCAAAAAGAATCGCCAGACTCACCAACCCAATCAAAGCAACCTCAGGATTCATGTGGACGATTGACTTGGGAATCTCTGCGAGCAGATGCAGTGGTTCCCCATTGAGTCCCATCACCCCGAAAACGATGTGTATCTGCTTGGAAATAATGATCACGCCAATCGCCGCGAGCATTCCGTGCACGGTCGAACTCGGGAAGAACTCCCCCAGAAAGCCCATGCGGAAAGCACCAAACGCAATCTGGACTAAGCCGGCGACGAGCCCTACCGCCAGAGCCATTTGATAGGCCTGGGTTCCTGCGTCGGGCGCGTCACCGAGGATGACTCTGAAATCGGCGACGGCACCAAGCACGATCACAATCAGCCCGGCTGCCGGTCCTTTGATCGTCAGTTCTGAATTGCTGATTAGCGGTGTGACGATCGCCCCTACAATCGCCGTGAAGACCCCCGCAATCGCCGGAAAACCGCTCGCCAGCGAGATACCAAGGCAGAGTGGCAATGCGATCAGAAAAACGAGAAACCCGGATACAGCGTCACGCTCAATGTAGTTTCTCATCCCCTTCAGATCGCCCCGAGGAACCTCCGCTTCTGAAGTATCGGCAGTCTGCGTGAGCATGGGATTGGACATGGAGTTGAGAGCCTCGGTGACGAGATACAAATAAAACGGCAGATCCAGCAGTCTGCATCTGGCCCGATCAGGACCGAATGTGAAGTCCATTGGGCTCTGTGAACCCACCGCCCCTCAAATTCAGACCAGCGTGATACGTGAAGTCATCCGGTTTTGGGAAAGGAACATTCGGCCGAATCGGACACTCTCGGCGGGATTCTGGGCTTCACCGTGGCGATTGTCGACCCGCTTGTCCTCAAAGCTCTCCACATTGTAAGTATCAACCGGTACGGACCTCGCCGGGGTCCAATTCCGCCTGCCGAAAGTTCGGAGGCAAACGTCCCATAGACGCTGCCTGTATGTGCGACTGAATTGGACAGAGGGCGCCCTTCTAAGTGACAGCCGCTATGGAAGTTCGGGTCCAGCACAAAAAATCCACAGAAGATTTCATCTCCCTTCAAAGGGAAGATCCGACGCAATCCCCCTCGGCTCGGTGACAATCGTCAAAACTGCCTGAAAAACAGGCAAATTCGGCACGCTAAGGTCTGCTGTCAAAGCAGGCTCAGCAGTTTCTCATAAAAAATACGAAATCGGGTTTGGCAAAAGAAGATCCGGCAGTATACTTCGCCCACGCAACGCTCCACGGGAGCCGCCTGCCTGGTAGTGTAACGGTAGCACGAGTGACTCTGACTCACTTAGTTTAGGTTCGAATCCTAACCGGGCAATTTTCAGCCTTATTCGATAGGGCGTTGTTCTCGCACATCGAGATTCCTGGCGTGCTCGACCCTGATGTGGCCGATTGAGCAATCTCTAACTCGCCACTCGGCTTCACGTTCCACGGCTCCCCTCCGTTCTCTCGCAAAGTTTCGAGCCCAGCCCACGTGCCCCTCCCTCTGACAGGGGCCCTCACCGAGATTCCGTTCTCCACATCCGGGCAAATCGAACAACTCGAACGGCCTGATTCATTGTGTTAATCTGCACAAACTGCATCCACAGGAAAAGATTAGAGCGAGCAAGCGAGTAAGCCGCTTTTTCTGTTGTAAAGCTGTGCAATTTGACCACACTTGGCCGTTCTCTTTGCTCTGGGACTTCGTGGACAGTCTCTAGTGGGAAACGGGCCGTTCCCACTGCTGCCACCGTCCCTATGTCTCAGCAGATAAACCCCCTGAATGTTGTCCAAGTTGCCTAAGTGTCCCTCACCGCAATGTAGTCATTTTACAACAACACCAGACCTGAGCGCATCAATTTTATTGCCACCCTTTGCAGAAGTGGACCATTACACTGTATTCTGTTCTCAAGAACGTCCCAAAAGAACCCGCAAGCGCTACTCGCGGGTGCACGCAACGAAAATGCGTAGAGAAGGCGCATGAGTACTCTCCGCCGCTCACGCGCGAGGCGGCGGGTGCGACTTGCCATTACACCACTTCCGCATGACGTGATGCAGATGAGACGCTGGAAAACGAATCGACAATCACCCGAAACTGTCTCCCCAAAAGAAATTGGAACACTTGGCCCATATATTGCTCACCGAGTTCGACAAACCCCTGATCGATGGGAAAAAGGGCCTGGATTTATCTCCTTGAGCGCTACGTCGTAAAGCTGAAGTTTTGCAATTCCCGTTAGCTTTGTGTTGAATTTTCCTTTTTTCAGATCATCTGTATGGTATCATCGGCGAAGTTTCAGACTCGATTTCGAGCCTGTACCGCCGCTACTTTCCCCCTGAATTTTCACAGTATAAAATATTGCCCAACACAGAGCGCTGAAGATTCCTGATTCGAGATTTGCAGCGATTACAACGACTCGAGCGACTGAGGCTGAACGACGACACTGTTGCGGATCCTTTGGTCAGTCCCACACCAGCGATATCGTCGTCCTCCAAATTGTCATACCGTTTTCCTAAGAATTGAAAGACGAAAGTGCCCGAACCTACCCCAGTCACGCCAGCAGGAACCTCGGTGGAATCACCTTCAGGCTTCAGCCAGTTGGGCACGCCTTCGGCTGGCGTAATTGTTGCGGGCCTTCTCTTGGTCTTGGCGCTCGGGGGCAGCGACATCCCAGCGTGGCGATGGATGTACCGCCTTTGGATGACCAGTCCAGATTCTTCCCATGGGATTCTGGTCCCCTGCTTTTCCGCTTGGCTTCTGTGGCACCGTAAGGGAATGCTGACAATCCCGTTGCCCGCCGTCACATGGTCTGCCCTGATTTTGGGCAGCGCCCTCATCATCCTGGGCACTCTCACTCGGTGCACAGGGGTGTACATCCGCATGATCTCGCTTGAGGCAGCCGCTGTCGTCCCTTGCGTAGCAGGTGTGGTGCTGATTTGCGGTGGGTGGCATGCGGCTCGCTGGGCATGGCCTGCCGTCTTGTTCCTCGTGTTTATGATTCCACTTCCAGCCGGCTTGGGAAATATCCTGAGTGGTGCTCTTCAGTCCATCGCCACTGTCTGCAGCACGTTTCTCCTTCAGACCGCTGGGGTGCCAGCCGTCTCCGAGGGGAATATCATCTGGTTGACGGAAAAGCCGCTGGGGGTTGCACAGGCCTGCAGCGGACTGCGAATGATGACGTCCTTCTTCGCACTTGCTGCGGGCGCGGCGATCGTCGTGCAACATCCAACGTGGGTGCGGTACATGTTCATTCTTAGCGCCCCTTTGATTGCAATCGGCGCCAATGTTCTCCGAATATTCTTCACCGCAGTTGCCTATGAGTTTGGCAACGAGAAAATGGCGGAATTGATTTTCCACGATCTTGCGGGATGGTTGATGATGCCGGTTGGGCTGCTGATGCTCTGGGGAGAATACGTCATTCTTTCCAAACTGTTCCAAGAGGAACTCGATGAGTCGAGAGTAGGAGCTCGGGCTGTTACCGCTTGATAACAGAGAGTCCAGCCGGTGTTCGTGATTGCGTTGCAAAGTATTGAGATGGGTCGAGAAGCTCGTTCAATTCTTGCGAGGAGCTGAGGAACCATATGCAAATGAATCTGACTAACGATGACGATCTCGACGGCCCCAGCAGAGAGTTCTCACTGCCACAGGAGATTGTTCCAGCCACTGCTCGACCCACTCGGCTGATTAAGGTCGCTCCCGAAATTGAGCCGATCCCTGTTATCGCCGAAGCCCCCGAGGCTGCTGGTGCAGATTTCTCCCGTTACCTGCACTCAATCCGCCGGAACTGGCTCCTGGGTTCTGTTCTCGGAATCCTCTTCAGTGTTCCGCTGGCTGCTCTGATGTGGGTCCTGAACCCCAAAGAGTTCACCGCCACGGAAATCGTCCGGGTTTCGCCCAACCATACCCCGCTGATTTTCGAAACTGTCGATAACCAGGGCAAGAATGGTTACGGCGAACTCAAAAACTACAAGAATACACAGCGGCAGCTTCTGCTTCAGCCAACGGCGCTGAACAAGGCCATTAAAGACCCGGAAGTCGCCAGCCTGAAGCAGATCGCTGACAATCCCGATCCGATTGGCTGGTTGCAGGAGAATCTAAAAGTCGTTTATCCCGATGACGCGGAAATCATGAACGTGACGTTCACGTCCACGGACCCCGTCGC
This sequence comes from Schlesneria sp. DSM 10557, assembly GCF_041860085.1. NCBI lineage: Bacteria > Pseudomonadati > Planctomycetota > Planctomycetia > Planctomycetales > Planctomycetaceae > Schlesneria > Schlesneria sp. DSM 10557. The sequence continues at coordinate 7,008,937 of NZ_CP124747.1, read as the reverse complement.
GGCCCACCGCATCGTAAAATCGGTCGTTGATGTCTACATGAAAGACGTCGTTGAAAAAGATCGACAGGAACGGCTGAGTCGAATTGAGCGATTGCGACAGATTTTGAGCGATGCTGAGGAGAAGGTTCGAACCAAACGGGGAAATCTTGGGACGCTGGTTGAGAAATTCGGAACTGGCGATACCAACACCATCAACCTCGCACAGCAAAGTGTGATCTCTCACTTCGGCTTCCTGCGACAGGAACTGTCCAAAGTCACATTCGAGCTCCTGCGGGCCAAGAGCGAATTGATTGCGCAGAACCCCTCGGCAACTGGAGAGGAATTCAGCAAGCTCGGCCGCGCAGCGACAGAAAAGGCGGCAGAGGAAGTCGCAGACACCACGAACGCTGACAACGAATTGATGATGAACGAAGCAATCGAAACGGATCCAGACGTTGTCAAATACACGAAAGAAGTGGCCGGCTACGAACACAAGATCGAACTCGCCCAGAAGCGGTACGACCCCAAAGTTGCAGAGTCGTACTCGATGAAGTATCGCAAGCAGCTTGAGGACTCCAAAGCGAAGCTTGCAGAGCGTAAGGCAAGGGTGAAACAACTGATTCAAAGCGGTATGGCCACTTCGGGAATGCCAGCTAAAGGTGAAAACCTGCCGCTCAAGATCAAGGCACTTGAAGCACACGCCCAGGAACTGCGTGACGAAATGAGTTTGCTCGAAGCAGAATCGAGAAAGTTCGGTCGGTCATCGATCGAAGTCGAGATGATGCGTAAAGAGATCACCAACCTCGACCCGATCGTCGACAAGGTGACCCAGGAAATCGAACGGACCACCATCGAGTTGCAGTCGGCCTCTCGAATCACTCGCTACCAATCGACGGGTGTCCCTACGGTGGGTGAATCGAAACGACGAATTCCTCTGGTCGTTGTGGGGGGGGCGTTTGGTCTGTTCGCCCCCATGGGCCTGCTCGTATTCCTGGATTCATTGCGTAACCCGGTGAACAATGTCCAAACCATTAATAACAACATGAACCTGCCCGTTCTGGGGTCTCTGCCCCGTGTGCCGGCCAAGATCATGAAGAAGCTGTACGATCCGAATGCCGGAGCAGATGTGAAGGTCTGGCGAGACCGGATGTCTGAGTCTGTCGCAGGCGTCACAGCGATGCTGCTTCGCAAGCTCGCCAGTGAGGGCAACCGCATCGTCATGGTCGCCAGCGCCGTTTCGGGCGAAGGGAAGTCGACGCTGTCAGAGCAACTGGCACGCAGCCTGGCCGATTCGGGACACAGAACACTTCTCGTCGACTTCGATTTGCGACGACCGGTTCTACATCAACGAATGAAGTTCCCCGTCAGCCCCGGCGTGAGCGATGTTCTTCGCAGCGGAGTCGACTTGAAAGAAGCGGTCATCGAAACGGACTGGCCGAACCTGAGTATGCTGACGGCGGGTAACGTCCCAGGAAGTCTCCTGCGAGAGTCGGCCAACGGAACACTGGATGACTTCTTCGATAAGTGTCGAGCTGAGTTCGAGTTCGTGATTGTCGACAGCAGCCCCCAGATTCCTGTCGTCGATGGCCGGCTTGTCGGTCAGCACACGGACGGGGTGATCCTTGCAGTGCTTAAAGACAGAAGTCAATTGGGGCAGGTCGCGAGTGCTCGCGGCATCCTGACAGACTATGGAGTTAACATTTTTGGCTGTGTGGTATCTGGCGAAAGTAACGGCGGGTACTACTATAACTCGTACGAGGCGCCTCCAGAGCGGCGCATCGCGTCAACGGGAATTGCGGCTTCCCGATCAACAAGTGCAATGTAGTCTGTCCAGTTGAGATCTGCGGCGTACAATCGGTTTGTCGCAGATCTCACTTTTGTCGACGATTCCCCTGTCGCATTTCATCGACCCGCAGAATGTCGCGACCTGTAATGTTTTCACGATGAGTGATTCTGCTTCGGTCCATTGAACTCGGCTTCATTCGATCGCAATCCTTTGAGCCCTTTAGAGCAAGATTATGATGAATCAGTTCTCCAGTCGGATCTGGCTTGCGGCATTGTTGATGGTGGGTGGATTTGTCGGGACATGGTGGGTTCGATCGGGTTACACCTTCGAAGTCCAGCCCCTCAGCCGGGGCTTGGAAACGTTTCCGATTGAGCTTGACGGATACGTCGGAACCGATCTGCCCGTCGATGAGGATGTCGCCATCATCCTGAACGCAGACTCTTCGATTAACCGGAACTACAAAAATCCCAATGGGAATTCTGTGATTCTGCACGCGTCTGCGTGGGTTCGCCCCGAGACTGTCGCGTCGGTAGCTCCTCATAGCCCGAAGATCTGCTACACGAACGCGGGGTGGAGGATCGTGACGGAGCGGACCGTGCAATGCACCGCGCCATCAGGATCATGGCCGATGTGCGTATTGCTCCTTGACCGTGATGGTGAGCGGTGTGTGGTGGGCTACTGGTACCAGATTGGTCACGCCACCTTCAACACGGCAGCAGAAGCGCGAAGCGTGCACCGTGACCTGTGGGGCAAGAAAAAATGGCCGGCCACGATCAAATTCATGCTGCAAACTCCGGGTCATGACCTCGATGTGGTGCTTCCAACCTTGGAAGAATTTGCCAAGAACGTCTATCAATGGTCAACGGAACTTTAGTTCTGCTTTCGGCGTCAAATCTGTTGAGAGTGTTGTTCACAGTCAGTTGTTTTGTATTGCGCCGATTGGGCAATGATTGATTGAAATCACGGTCAAACCCAGCGGTGATCTTGCTCGTGTGAACTCCATTCAGCCTTTGAATAAGTGATAGGCGCCCTTAAATGCCCAAGATCAATCTGCGCTGGTTGGCAGGTGTGGTTTTCATACCGGTTGTTCTGGCGGTCCTCCTGTTCTTCCTCCATCAATATCAGATGGGTCGTAACGCACATGTCTTCATGCGCGAGGCGAAACGTGCCCAGACTGAAGACCGTCCCGATGATGCCCTGAATTATCTTCGAAGATACATCAAGCTGGCGCCTAAGGACGCAGAAGGGCTGATCCTCTACGGATTCGAGCTCGCCGACCAGGATCAGCTTCCACAGGCATTCAACGCACTGGATCGGGCTATCCAGAAAGCCCCCGGACGACTTGATGTGCGTCGGCGACTTGTCACGATCTGCCTGAAAATTGCTCGCTACCACGATGCGATTGAGCATCTGGAGAACCACCTGTTGCCAGACTCTCCAAACGACGGAGAGCTTCTTGAGCAGTTAGCTTCTGCCCAGATCGGGCTGTCTGAATTCGCTGAAGCCGAAATCACGCTCGAACGGGCCATGAAGGACGCTCCGAAGAGGCTGGAACCATACGTTCTGATGGCGTCCATCCAGGCTTCCAAGCTTGGCAATCTGAAAGGCGCGATGGAAACGCTGAACCAGATGGTGGCCAATAACTCAGATAACGCCAAAGCTTACTCGTTTCGAAGCCAGTGGCTGTTCCGGCACTTTCTAGACTCACGGACCGCTTTCAAGTCGCGTCGCGGTGTTGAGTTCGATGTCGAGGCAACGCTGAAACAGATTGATTCTGATGTTCGGGAAGCTCTGCGTCTCGCACCTGAGGATATCGAATCGCTCATCCTGGCAGCCCAGATCGCACAGCAAACTGATCGTCTCGAAGAAGCTCGTAAACTCATTCAAGACGGGTTGGAAAAGCACCCTTCCAATCCCCAGTTCTACACGATGCTGTCCGCGTTGGAAGCTGATGCAGGAAACATGGAAGCGTCGATCGAGGCCATTCGCCGGGGCGTAGAGTTAATCCCCAAGAATCTTGATCTGCAATGGAACCTCGCGCGCTTACTCATCGAGTCACGTCAATTTGACGCCGCCAGAAATTCGTTGGCCCAGATTCGGCTGGGTGGATTTACGGACGCTCTCGTCGAGTATCTTGAGGGGCGCATGTCGTTCCTGCAGGGCGACTGGTCGAAAGCCATTGAAACCTTCGAAAACGTTCGTCCGCGACTGATCCGCTGGCCCGTGTATCTGCGGCACGTCGATTTCTGGCTCGGCACGGCCTACCGAGAGATCAATTCTCCTGACCAGCAACTCGCAAGCTTCCGCCGGGCCGTTGCCAGCGACCCGGACTGGGACGCGGCACGTCTCGCCCTTGCGGAATCCTTGGCTGCTGCTGATCAGATCACGGAAGCCATTAACGAGCTTCAAACAGTTTGCGCAAGTTCTGATGCCCCTGTTTCGGCTCATGTCGCACTGGCCAAGCTACTGCTACGGCAGAACTTATTGCTGCCCGCGAACCGACGTAGCTGGGGTGAATTCGATGCTGTGTTAAAAAAAATCGATGCTGACGGCAGCCAGGAGGCGACGCTCGTCGTTCTCCGCATGCAGCGGCAACTGGTCACGCAAGACTACACCGGAGCCGTGCAATCGATCTCTGCTGCGCGTGAGTCGCACAAGGATCAGATTGACCTCTGGTCAGCTGACTTTGATCTCGCACTGGCGGGTCGCGACCGAGACCGAGTCAACGAAATTGTTCGCGGTGCAGAGGAACAATTCGGCGATGTTGTCGCTGTGCGACTCATGAAAGCTCGGGCACTCGTCGCTCAGAATGGTGGTTCGCCCGAGGCGATCACAGAGCTTCGAAGTCTGTCGGCGCCCCTTCCGGAATACTCTGCACAGGACCGACAACTGCTCGCGGAAGGGTTAGCCTCATTATTCTTGCTCGCCAATGACTTTGAAGACGCGGAACGTCTCGCTTTGCAGATTTCAACTGAGCAGCCGAACAATTTGCGAATTCGCCTGCTACTGCTGGATATTGCTCGCCGCGCAAAGCGCCTGGACCTGATGGAGGGGGTGCTCAACGAAATTCGCCGTGTGGTCGGTGAAGGAGCCGTCTGGCATTACGGGGAAGCCGAGCGTCTGGTGCTGAAGGCACAAGAGACGAATGATGTTGAAGCCTGGTCGAGCGCCTTGGGACACTTGGAAAAAGCCCGAGCGATCCGGCCGACCTGGGAACGAATTCCGTTGCTGACCGCGGAAATTCACGACCGTCGCGGCGACGCGATTCAGGCGATCTCAAAATATCTCGAAGCTATCCGAATGGGTGAAAGGTCCCCGACCGTTGCCAGTCGTGCCCTCACACTGCTCATCGGCGCAAATCGTTTCGATGATGCTGAAAAACTGATTCAGCAGTTGAAAGACTCCCAATCCGTTTTCACTGTGGACATGGTGAAATCTGAGATCGCGGTCGAATTGCAGCGTGGCCGCAAAGACCAGGTGCGCAAGATGGTTGCCCAGCTCGTTTCCGGGAAGTCAAACTTCAAGGACCCGCTCTGGTTGGGGCAAGTCTATTTGAACGTCGATAATTATCCGGCTGCAATCGAGCAATTTCGGATTGTGACCGCTGTAGAAAAAAATCGACCTCAAGCCTGGATCGGTCTCGTACGGGCGCTGGTTCAGAACAAACAAATCGACCAGGCGGAGGCAACCATCGCCGAGGCGCAAAAAACGCTCGAGGCCGACCAGGTCGATCTTGTGCTAGCGCAATGTTACGACGCACTGGGCAACAAAGATCTGGCCCAGACACACTTCCAACAGGCGCTCAAGAAGGCACCGGAGGACTCCGAACTGACCCGTCGATGGATCGAATTCCTCGTAAAGTGGGGCTCGATCAAAGAGGCCGAAGTCGCAATTCGAGAGATGCTGCAGGAATCCTCGGGCAAACCCGCCCTCAACCAGCAGACGCGACTCTGGCTGCGGCGAAACCTCGTCATCGCACTTCTTACTTACGGCCAGCGTGAGGCCGTAGCTGAGGCATTGGTTCAGATCGATAAGAACCTCGCTGAAGTCAGCCCTGCCACAGTTGAGGATCTGCGACTGAAGGCCAATATCTACGCGCGTGGTGCGAACTCCATTGAACGACGCCAGGCAATCATGATCCTGGAAGATCTGATTAATCAGGAACGGCCGGGCGAATTCCAGCCGGATGATCACTGGTTACTGGCAAGCCTCTACCAAATGGAAGGGGACCTGAAGAAGTGGCGGTCCGAGCTCAGGCGATCAATCAGCGATCGCAAAGAAGATCCCCGTTTCCTTGCCGCGTTCGTGAAATTGAACTTGCTGGAAAAAGAAATTCCGCAGGCAGAAGTTTACCTGGAAACGCTTGAAAGACTGGTTCCGAACGATTTGCTCACACTCGACCTGAAGGCGCAGGTTCTGTTTGCAAGGAATCGGTACCACGAGGTCGCGACGCTGCTCAAGAAAGTCGGCACACAAGAGGCGACACCGGACGAACGACCTGATGCTGCGACATTCAGAAAGTACTGGGCCGCCAAGCAATTTGAGACTTACTCGACGAAGTTGTCACAGGATAAAGATCAGGCGGACCTCGCGAGGCAGTTTGCCGCAGAAGCAACGTCTTTTTACGAGCAGCTCATCGTCGAGAAGCCTGACCTGATTCTGGCATATGCCGAGTTCCTGGCGGTTACGGAACAGGTCGCCCGCTCACTGGAACTTCTCCAGGAGCATTTCTCTGAAGCGACCATCCCTCAAGTGACGGGAATCACCCGTAAGGTGATGCGAAACAAATTCTCGACATCCGATCAACTCGCTGTGACGCAGCGGTTGGTCGAACAGAAGCTGAAAGAGAATCCTGATTCAGTCGCGCTCCTGCTCGCCTTGACCGATCTGATGAGCTGGCGTGGTGACTATGAAGGGGCAATGAAAATCTATCGGGATATGCTCGCAAGTAACCCCAAAAATACAATTGCTCTGAACAATCTCGCGTATGTCCTGGCTTTAACTGGTGGTAGTCACCGGGAAGCCTTAAGCCTGATTGACAAGGCCATTGAATACGGGGGCAGAAACGAGGCCTTTTTAGACACTAAAGGAATGGTGTATCTCGCTGCTGGACACTCGGATAAGGCAGTTCTAGAATTTGAGAAAGCCATCGACGAGAAGGAAACGGCCGAAGAGCAGTACCACGCGGCAGTGGGCTATAGTAGAACGGATCGGCTGAAAGAGGCAAAGGACGCTTTGCAGCGAGCAGTTCAACTTGGTCTGGTTGAACGGGACCTGCATCCCATTGAGCGTCAATTTCTAAATAAACTGAAAGAACAGTTGCATGTTGACGTCCCCTAAGAGCTACTATACTTACGACCACAAACAATTTGACTGATTTTGACGCAACACTCGATGCCGCACCAACTGCTCGAATAAGATTTTGTTAAGGCTTCACCGTTGTCCGCGACGCTCAGACGCTCAGGCAGAAAGTCGAGAAAGCGAAGACTCCAAAAGATCCTCCGCTCGGTGAACCTCAGGTTCATCCTTGTGTTGATGATCAGTCTTCTGGGGCTGGCTGGAGGTTTGTACCTTCTGCACTCCTTCCAGATGTCGCGCAATTCACAGGCCTACGTGAGAGCGGCCAAGCGTGCCCTGGCAGAAAACAGGATGGACGTTGCGGCCGCCTATCTCCGCCGTTATGTCCTGCTGGCACCGAAAGACCCGGAAGGTCTGATCCTGTTCGGACAGCTGCTTGAGGATTCAGGCCGTCCCGATCAGGCTTATGCGATGATGGATCGAGCTCTCAAGCTGGTCCCGGACCGATCGGACGTCCGTCGGCATTTGGTCCGGACCTCTCTGCAAATCGGTCGTTATTCCGAAGCGGTTTCGCAAATCGAAGAATATCTCCTGAAGGAGAATCCCAAGGATGCAGAAGCACTGACCCAGCTCAGTACATGCTTCTTTTCCTTGAATCGATTCGACGAAGCGGAGCGGCCCCTGGAGACTGCGATTGAGGCCGATCCGACCTATCTCAAATCGTACACCATGCTCGCATCGCTGCGACATGAGAGATTGAATCGGGCCTCAGATGCAAATCTCGTCATCGACCAGATGGTCACCGAGAATCCCAACGACCCGATGGCATACTACTATCGGGCACAGTGGCTGGCCGAGCGACTTGCAGAACCCAAATCCTCCCGGAAACTGGAACTGCAGAATGCAGATGAAATGCTGGAGCAAGCCGAGAAGGACATCAAACAGGCAATCAAACTTGATCCTGATAATGCTGACATTCGGCAACTGGCAATTTTTCTAGCCTACACCAGCAACAAGCTGGATGAACTTCGTGAGCACGCCGAACACGGTATCCGTGTTTATCCCACCGATCACCGATTCTATGTGTCGCTCGCAGAACTGGAGCGGATGCAAAAGAATACGCCAGCGGCCTTCGACGTCCTGATGCGTGGTGTGGCGGCTGCGCCAGACAATCTTCCGATTAAGTGGTCGCTCGCCGATATTGCGATTGAACTGGGAAAGTTCAGTGAAACTGAGGGCTTGATTCGCAGACTCAGTGAGGAAAAATACCGGCGTGAACTGGTTGCTTACCTCGAGGCGAAGTCGGCGATCTACCGACAGGATTGGCTCACAGCCATCGATCTGATCGAATCGTTTCGTAACAATCTGCGGGATCGCCCCGACCTTGCTAAAGATGCTGAATTCTGGCTTGGAATGGCCCATGGCGAAACACTGTCTTTGAATCAGCAATTGATTTCCCTGAGGCGTTCCGTCGCCTTGGATCCCAACTACGCTCAGTCACGCCTCGAACTGGCGAACGCCCTGTCTAACGCGGGATTACTGTCTGAAGCCATTGCAGAATATGAGCAGCTCCTCACGCTGCCGAAAGCTCCTGTGCCTGCGGCAATCGGTCTGGTAAAGGCATTGCTCGCCTGGAACCTGACTCACCCCGCGACATGGGATGAATTCGACAAGGTGCTACTGCGTATGGAAGGCGAGCCTTCGCTCCAGGACCAGGTGGCCTTGTTCCGCATGGAGAAGCACCTGGCCCATGAGGACGTGGCCGGGGCCGAGAAAATCGTCGCGGAAGCCCGCGCGAAAAACGCCGATTCGATGGAGTTATGGCAAGCGGAAATCTCACTGGCCCTGCTGCAAAGTGAATGGGACAAGGCGGAACAGCTCATTCAATCGGCCAATGACCATTTCGGCGACACGGTGAGATTGAGGCTGATCAAGGCTCGCTACGTAATGCGGCGCCGTGGGCCCGACACAATCGCCCAGTTATTGAAGCTCGCCGAAAAGAACAGTAAATGGACCGATGCCGAATATCGGGAACTCGCCGGTGGACTGGTGCCCCTGTTCTCGAATGCAGGGGATCAAGTCACAGCGGAAAAGCTGGGACGGGAAATCGCCGCAGCAGAACCGAAAAATCTTCCCGTTCGCCTTGCGCTGCTCGACATCGCTCTCAGCGCGAAGAAGCCCGACCTCATGGCGAGTGTTCTGGAGGAAGTGAAAGGGATTGCTGGGGAGAAAGCTGTTTGGCACTACGGCCAGGCACTTCGACTGTCCCTCTCCAGTATTGGAGCCCCCTCGGAGAGTGACGCCAAAACACTGCGGCGAGAGGGCCTCGCCCACTTGAGTAAGGCCAAGACAACCGCCCCGAACTGGAGTCGTATCCCCCTGCTTGCTGGTGAAATCAGCGAACAGCTTGGGGACCACGAACAGGCAGCCGACTATTACCTCGAGGCCATTCGCCTCGGAGACCGAAGTACAGCTGTATCCGGTCGTACGCTTGCCTTGCTATTCAAGTTGTCGAAGTTCGACGCGGCGGCGAACCTGATCCGCGAACTGAAAGAGTCGCACGTCTCGTTTACTGAAGAAATGCACCGGGCAGAAGTCGATATCGCTTTGGAATTAGGCCGAAGTAAGGAAGCGCTCAAAGCAACTGAGGACTTGGTTCGCGTATCGAAAGAGGCCCTCGATCCGCTGTGGCTCGGTCAGGTATATGCGACACTGGGAAACTACAAGCTGGCCGAGCCCCAGTTCCGCGAAGCCATTGCGCTCAATAAGAGCGATCCCAAGCCTTGGGTCGGTCTCGTACAGGTGCTGGTCCTGTCGGGAAAGAAGAACGAGGTGGACTCCATCATTGCTGAAGAGCAAACAGCATTGTCTGGCGAACAGGCGCCTCTCACAATTGGCTTAAGCTATGAACTCGCAGGTAAGTTCGAACAAGCTCGTCAGATTTACCAAACCGCCTACGACAAAACACCCCAGAGTCTGACCATCGGTCATCGCCTGGCTGATTATCTGATGAAAGTCGGCGATAACTCTTCCGCTGAAGCTGTGTTGCGAAAGATGATAAAAGTTGCCAGTTCCGGCGACATGTCGCACACCGATCAACTTCCCGGAGTTCAACGGAAATTGGCTCGGGTCTTAATGAGTCGAGGAGGGCAGGATCAGCTCGGAGAAGCTCTGGGAATCGTCGAACGCCATCTCGCAGTGAATCCCAATTCCCTGGAAGACGCACACCTGAAGGCTGTAATCCTGGCCAACACGGCTTCCACAGTCCAGCAGCAGCAGGCGGTGGCGATTCTGGAAAAACTGCTCCGTCAGAACCCGTCCTCTGCGACGTCTGCAGACGACCGGTTCCTGCTCGCACGACTCTATGTGCAGGCTGGGGATCGGCCGAAAGCGAGAAATGAGCTCAAGAAGCTGATCACAACGCGAAAGGACGATCCTCGTTACTACAACGCATACGCACAATTGAGCCTGCAGTCAGGGGAGTTGACGGAAGCGGAGCTGTACCTGGGCATTTTGCAGAAACTTGCGCCGAAAGAACTTTCAACGTCGGAACTCGAAGCGCAACTCTTGTTTCGCAAAGAGCAATATGCTGATGTCGTTCGATTGCTGAAAGGGATTGCAAACAGTCGTTCAATCGACCCATCCAAAGCCGATTCGACCGTGAAATTTAAGCTCTGGGCGGCAAAAAGCCTGGAAGAGTTCGGACGGCGACTGGAGCAGATGGGCCAGTCATCCGAAGCCGCCAAGTTCGCCGCCGAAGCGGAGGCTCTCTATAAAAAGTATATCGAGGACCGACCGGAAGAGATGCTCGCGCTGGCGGAGTTTCTCGTTCAGACGAGTGAGATCGATCGCGCATTGGATCTGCTTCAGGAGCACGGGGCCAAATCTTCCCCCATGCGGATCGCCAGTGTGGCGGTGGCGATGATGAAGAATCCCCAGGCGACAACGGCACAGATGTCCCGACTTCAGTCCTTGATAGATGTGAATATTTCGACGCATGCGGATTCGCCGCTGATCCCCTTAATCTCAGCAGATTTGAAAAGCTGGCGCGGTCATTACGGGGAAGCACTCAATGGTTATCGCACGATTTTGTCGCGTGACGAAAAGAATATCCCGGCACTCAATAATCTCGCAGTGCTGCTCGCACTGACCGGGGGCGACGCGAACGAAGCACACGGTCTCATCCAGCGGGCACTCGATGCAGGGGGACCGGCGCACGTACTTCTGGACTCCCGTGGACTCATCAATCTCTCGTCAGGTCACCCCGAAAAGTCTGTCGCCGACTTTGAAGGAGCAGTTAGCCAGCGTGAGACCGCAGAAAGACGGTTCCACGTTGCCCGAGCGTATGCGGCATTGAAACAATACGACCCCGCTCGCAAGGCCATTCAACGTGCGCAACAGCTGTCACTGCGGGAACACGAACTTCACCCGCTCGAGCGCCCGTTCTTGAAAGAGTTACTGGGCTTGCTCCAAGAACAGGCTGCGCAGAAATAGGTTTTCATTAGCGCCAAACCGTGCCACGAATGGCGCGCAGCAATAGAAAGTTTCTACAAAAAACGCTTTCCGGTGGTGCGAATCAAAAATCGACACACTCTCGACCCCGACTCTCGAACTGGTTTTGCTCGTTAAAGTCACCGCAGTCAAATCATTCGTAAGCGATCATAGTGTACAGATTTTTAAAAACTTAGATGCATTCTCAGGAATTGGCTTGATTTGCCGATATCAGAGAAGTTAAAATCGGTAGAGTGACCCGACCTCGCAAAGCCACAGCGGCTGTGATTCAGTAATCGTGGACTCTTCAACCATGTCGAATACCGGCACCCGAATCAGGAAAGGACATACCAATCACATTGATTGGGTGTTGATCCTTGGATTCGCGGTTCTTGCAGGATTCGGTAGTTCGGATGTTCGAGCGGAACTGATTATCCCCATCGAGAATGCAGGTTCGTCCCAACTGCGAGGCCTGATCGATGATCAGGGTACTTTCTACAGTCGACTGTTGAGCTGGACGGAATTTGAGCCAGTCAACATTGTCGTCGGTGCTCAGGCTAATTCACTAGTTTCTGACGAAATCGAGCACGGTCAGGAAGAGGTGCCACCTGAGTCTGATCTGATTCTCGCTCCCAGTACCTACCAAGGATCTGGCGGAACATCTTCTTCATCGACTTCAACGTCTGGCGGCAGTGTTCCTCCTGTCTACGCCGCACTGTTAACACTGCGTTCAGCGCTCCCCGATCCCGTTCTGCTTTTGCACTGGCGGAGGGGGGAGTTTCTGCAAATTCCTGACGCACCTTCTTCAGGACTCTTTCGCCCTCCGAGGCAACTTCCTCACAATTTCTCAGTTTAATTGTGTTGAGTTGATGGGGTTTACCCCAAATTTCTTCGGATTCATGGGCTAAGTTTGTACTTTCGGGCGCACTGTGCAGTCCCGGGTATGGACTTTCCAAAAAGAGTTTCAATCTACAGAAGGTTAAGATCTATGTTGTTCGCAAACAGCGTCCGCAAATTGGCTTTGGGTCTCGTCGTCGCCGCTGCATCGTTTGGCGTTGCAGCTCCAGCTTCGGCTGACGTTTTCTATGACGTCGTCTCCCAGACTCAAGTAAACTCGAGCGGTTTCCTGGTTGGCACTCCAGCCAACTGGTACACCGTTTACGATGTTCGCCTGAACCTGTCGAACTCAGACTTTGCTGGTCTTCAGGGATTCACCAAGGGCTACCTGTCCTTCTTCAGCACCCCTACTGGTCCATCAACCGCCGGTCCTGAACTGGAATTGAACCACACGTTCAACATCTATTCCGGCGCTAACCAGACTGGCACGCTGCTGCTGTCCGGTACGGGCACCTCGACCCTGACCCGCTCAGGTAACAACTCGGTCGCATGGGTTAGCGACGCTCACACCTTCACCTCGGGCGTCAATGCCCCAACCGAAGGCAAGTTCTACCTGAACTTCACGCTCGCTAACCAGCCAATTCCAGCCGGTAACGATTTCCCACAGTTTGTGACCTTCGCAACGTCTGGTGTGTTCACGACTGTTCCAGAACCATCAACCTTCGCGTTGCTGGCCTTGGGTGGTCTTGGTCTGGGCGTTCGGGCTTACCGACGACGCAATGCAGCCGCTTGCTAATTGCTGGCCGCTGACTGCTTGATCCAAGTCGTCACGACATCCGTCGGCGACTGCTAAATTCGGGGAAGCCGCTCTTACTGGGGCGGCTTCCCTTCTTTTTTGCACTCCGGAAACCGGATATGCTTTCATCTCGCTTCACTTGAATGAGGCCGAATCCGTACCTGTGCGACGCGGTCGTGTAAGTCTCGCTTGCGCAATATCACGGTTGCCCGACAAGGCCGCAGACAAGATTGATGCAGTAAGTCAATAACTGTCACTTGGGAAAAACAAGCCGATGGCCGCGATCTCTTACGTGCTACCGTTTTGCCTCTACCTCCTTCCGGCCATGCTTGAACCTTCGGACTCTCAGTCCGCTACTTACATGCTGATTTGTACGTTGAAGGGATTACTTGCAACGGGGGCACTCATCCTGTTCAGAAAGTCGTACCCCAAATTTTCGACCCGGGGTTTCGGACTGGCTGTCGCAGGGGGCATCGTCGGATTCGGAATTTGGATAGGGCTGATATACGCTCAATCCGCAGTCCCAGCTATTCACAATGCGATCATCTCGGTACAGGGAACGAGAGCTGGCTTCAATCCGTTTGCAGACGGATCACCGACACCTCTGCAAATCGCCTTCACCGCAGTCCGCCTGCTTGAACTGGTAATCGTTGTCCCACTCGTGGAAGAGATCTTCTGGCGAGGGTTTCTATCTCGATATCTGATTTCAGACGACTTTGAAAAGGTGCCCGAAGGGGTATTCACAACCACAAGTTTTCTGGTTGTTTCACTCATGTTTGCCGCGGTCCACCCCGAGGTGTTCGCGGCTTTCGCCTGGGGATCATTGGTAAATCTTATTTACATACGCACAATGAATATTTGGGCATGTGTGCTGACGCATTCTGTTACAAACGCAATTCTTGGCGTGTTTGTCTTGACTAATAAGGCTTGGTATCTTTGGTAAAAAGGCACAAAAAGCTGGCAATTCGTGATGCTGGGTGGTATTCCTGAATCAACGAAAAACAGCGGTGTGGACGTTTCACACCGACCGAGAATTGCTTTGGCATCGGATCCTCAACGAGGACTTCCTTTCGACGTTGCCCTTAGACCGACGGACTTGGTTATTGCTGGTTCTTACAGGACATCTTGAGTGCAATCTGCGGTCGCATTTTTGTTGATGACAAACGTCTCTCCGCAGGAGTGGCGAGCCCCAATCTTCAATCATTCCCAAGTGATTGGGCGACTTCCGAATTGTGATATTCAAGTACCGGCCGCCTTTATCCACGTGTCACGCCAACATGCTCTCGTCGGCGCTGACAAAGACGGGCTTTGGATCCAAGACCAGAACTCTTCGGGAGGAACTCAGTTGAACGGGGTTCCCCTCATTCCGGACGAGAAAACACGGGCGGTCATAGGCGACAGAGTTACGTTGGGTGGGCTGGAACTCTACTTCGTCTCCCCGGATGCCAGCATTCTGGAGGACAAAGGAGACGTAGAGGCAGAAGAAGGACAATCCGGCCGAACAGTTCGATTCACGGCAAAATCCGTCAGAACGGTAGGCGATGATCGACTCAGCGTACTCAGCCCCGCGGAGCTGGAAGTCGTTCGCTGGGTCTGTCGTGGCCTGACGAGTTTCGAAGAGATTGGCCGTCAGCTTTTTCGCAGCCCACACACAGTACGCACGCAACTTGGCAGCGTGTTTAAGAAACTCGATGTCCATTCCCGCGAGCAGCTCCTGGCCCTGCTACGTAAATGCGAGATTGCGTGGACTCAGCCGGATGCAGCACATGTGAATGTTGCCCCGCTCGATGCGACACCCACAGATGACGTCTCGGGCCGAATCGCAGAGCACTAGCCTGCTCTGATCGCAGCAATGCTTCTCGACGAGACTCTCTGGCTCAATGCTTGTCACTATTCGTGCCGACTCAACAAGTGATGGCGCGGGTACCGCAAACCATCCTGGCGTCGAGCCATTCGACAACGAGTTTGCTAAGATGGTCCGACTGTTGTCGTTCCGAAGGCTCTAATAGGTTTGCCTCATGGTCCGTGATTTTTTGAATGAGAGTCTTTCTCACGACCCCGTCCATGGTTATATCCCCTTCATCGCACGGGCCGGGCTACCCCCGGGAGAGGCGGCAGAGCAGGATGTGATTGACCATCCCTGGGTCCAACGGATGAGGCACATTCACCAGTTGCAGACGGCCTGGTGGGTCTTTCCTTCCGCCGAACACATGCGATTTCAGCACATCCTGGGTGCGATGCATCTGGCTTCCGTGGCCATCGATCACTGGTATGAGTCGCTGTGCGAGGCCTGTCGCAATGTTCCATCGAGGGCGTACGTCGAGAGCCTGCTGCGGATGGCAGCTCTTCTGCACGACGTTGGCCATGGCCCCTTCGGCCACTTCTTCGACGATCACTACCTGGACCAGTTCGGGGTGACGCATGAGGACATCGGGAGCGCAGTCATTGAACAAGAGCTCGCTGATATCCTTCGCCGAATTCGCCGTAATCCAAACGGGCGCTTGCAGCCGCTGGAAGAACTGGATCCCCAGCAGATCTCGTGGCTGATCCGTCGCCCGAAGCCAGGAATGGAGGCTGAACAGGGACATCCCGACTGGTTACGCAAATTGCGGTCTCTGTTCAGCGGCATCTACACGGTGGACAACATGGACTTCGTGCTGCGCGATGCGTACATGTCTGGATACAACACCAAGGCTTTCGATCTGAATCGCATCCTGCACTACACATTCTTCACATCAGCGGGCCTGACGATTCACGCTCGGGGTCTGCCCACACTGATCAATTTCATTGAAACACGCGCGAACCTGTTCCGCACAATCTACTTCCATCGAACAGTCCGGGCCGTCGATCTGGCGCTCGAAGACCTGTTTCCGGAGTCGATGCCACATCTGTTTGACGGCAATCCGCTCGACAAGCTCAATGAGTACCGTCGCTTCACCGAATCCACGTTCATGGTTGATGTCCAGAGATGGGCTGACAGTGCTGACCCGACATTGAAGGACCTTGGCCGACGCTGGCAACAGGTGATTTGTCGAGAGGTACACTGGAAAATGGCATGTGAGCGGACGCTCAATTTCCACTCCGGAACCGCCGAGCGAACGACCATCTTCTCAGAACCGGACCTCGTTCTGAAACGCGTTCGGGAACGCCTGCCCCGCGAGTTGAAAGATCTCGAACTGAAGATCGACGTTGCGAAACACTATCACCGACCGAGTAGTCGCCTGCCTGCCAGTGGTCAAAACTTCCTGCTGGACCCTGCCGTGGGTACCCCGCAGGGGCTTTCAGACGATGACCTGTTTCGCGCATTGCCAATCAGCTTTTGTATCTTCCGGATTTACTCCAAAGACCATCAGCATGATGGCATTCTGAACGGGGCACTGAATTCTGTCATCGGCGAAGTTAGTGATGCCAAAACGAATATGTGATCCGCCTAACGTTACTCTGCGGCAATTGTCTACCAATTCGCCAGAGTGACGCAGGAATGGGGAAGCCACGCCCAAGGGGCAGTCAGAGTATCCTGAGATCACCCCGACTGGTATCGATAGACCCTTCTATTTGAGAGTCATCACCGGGAACAGGCGCCGTTGAGCATGGGCACCCGTCCTGCTCGACGGTTCCCGACGAAGCCTTACCTCTTCTTCGTCGCGCATCGAAATTTTCATCCGTGACCATCTGGAAACGTCTACTTCTTCCCGAAGCAGTAAACCTTGCCGTCCCGGCTTTCACTCCCAATCACCAGCACTCCCTCGCCGATCGCGGGAGCGGCAGAAATAGGTTTACCCGCATTGAACTTCCAACGCTCGGTTCCATCCTGGAGACTGATTTCGTAGAGATTTCCGTCATTGGATCCAATAAATACGCGATCACCAGCGACGGTCGGCGAACTGTCGACTTTCGCCCGCGTGGGGAATGTCCAGGCCTTCTTACCAGTGATCCGATCGATAGCATGAACGAGCTTGTCGCGTCCTCCGACAACAACCAGCTTTTCAGTGACGGCTGCGGAGGAATGGAACGGGGCATCTCCATTTCCAGGTCGGTAGCGCCAGATCACCTCCTGCTTCTTCCAGTCCACTGCCACCACTTCGCTTGCGAAGGTCCCGACATAAAGGATGTCCCCTACCACAGCAGGCGACGCGATCAAGTAGGTCTCGAGTCGCAGGTCAGCTCGCTGCTTTCCTGTCTCGATCTCGATCGTCCGGAGATGCTCGTCGCACCCCGCAATGAACGTCACCCCTTCGACAACAGCGGGTGCACAGTGAACGTATCCCTGGGTTGCAAAGCTCCACGCCAGTGTCCCATCACGATTGAGGCAATAGAGACTGTTGTCATAGGATCCAAAAAGGATTCGATCGCCGATCACAGCGGCGGAACTGTAGATTTCCCCCCCCGTCTCATACTTCCACAAGCCTTCTCCCGTCTCGCGGTTGATCGCGTGAAAGACACCGTCTTCATCACCGAGATAAATCGCATCCGAGGTCACGGTGGGAGAGGATTTGAAGCCTGGCGCGAAAGAATTGGGCTCCACCTTGTCGACTGACTTGTAGGACCAGATAGTCTTCCCAGTCGCTTTTTCGAGACAGCTCAGTTCCCCCGACAGGCAGGGAACGTAGACAAAGTCGCCAACAATCGCTGCAGTGGCGAGAATCTGGTCCCCTAACGTGATTTCCCAGAGCTTCTCTAGTTGCTCAGGCAACGGCGAAGTAGCCACCCCCGACTGTAAGAGATCATGGCGGAACGAAGCCCAACTGGTCTGGCTGGGAAGAGCCGCCTTACTCTCTTCCGCGAATGAAGAAGCACACAGAAGGGGCGAGAGCGCGGCAAAAGTGATGAGCACAAACGCTCGCCGAATTCCTCCTGATCGAGGTTGGGCGACGCGATCCTGCTGGTATTGGCTTCGCGGACCGAATGTGAACATGAATTTTTCCATTGTGACACTCCGCGAACTCGCTCGACGGACTTCTATTCGAAAGCAGCTTCGTAAAGCGCAAGTAAGCTGGCAGCGTTGACGGGACGCGGATTAAAAGTTCCGGTCCATTGCTTTGCCGCTTCCTCAGCCAGCACAGGCAGCATAGACCGATCAACCTGACATGATCTTAGCGTGGAAGGAAGACCAGCGGCAGAGGTGAGTTTTCGGACGGCGTTTGCCAGTTTCTCGCCCGCTTCGGGATCGTCGACATCGCAGATTCCCACATCAGCGGCCAGCCGGCCGTAGCTTGATCCCACCACGGATGAATTATACCGCATGACGTGAGGCAACATCACCCCGATGGCGAGCCCATGCGTCACGTCAAAATGAGCGGTCAATGGATTTGCGAGAGCATGAGTGGCCCCAAGCATCGAGTTCTCGATGGCGGCTCCAGCCAGATGAGACCCCAGCAGCATATTCCCTCGAGCTGCGACGAGCAGCGAGGAATTAACGAGTGCTTCTCCCGTCGCTTCTCCGTTCGTTCCTGGAGCGGATGAATTGCCAGCAGCGATCGACGTGACAATCGGAAACGCCTGCGCGAGCAGGCGCCAGGCCCTGCGTGCAAATAACTGCGAGATCGCATTCCGCTTCGTGGTAACGTAACTTTCCAAAGCGTGACTGATTGCATCGATGCCAGTCGCCGAGGTAACACCGGCCGGCATGCTGAGCGTCAAGTCGGGATCGAGGATTGCGACCCGGCAGGAAGCCTTCTTGTCGCCACACGCCATTTTCATGTGCGTTTTTGCGTCAGCAATGAGAGCGAACGACTGTGCCTCGCTTCCCGTTCCCGAGGTCGTGGGGATCGCAATGGAGGGTAGCATTGGCTTGGTTGCCTTTCCTACACCCCAATAATCGCGCATCTGTCCGCCATTGGTCAGAAGGAAATTGATTCCCTTCGCACAGTCCATCGCACTGCCGCCACCCATGGCCACGATCAGATCGATCTGATGGTCCCGGGCGATTTGCAGGCCGTGGTCGACGTCGTCGGTGGTCGGGTTTGGCTGAACATCATGGAACAAAGCCACGGACAGCCCTGATTCGTTCAGAATGGACACGCCTCGGGCGGCGTGCCCTGCCTTCTCAATCCCCGGATCAGTTACAAACAGGACCCGGGTCCCCCCCAGATCCTTCGCCAGTTGCCCCAGTTGGGCCACGGTCCCTGATCCAAACACCACGCGGGTTCGTGGATCGAAATCGAATGGGGGCAGCAAGTCGAGTCCAACAGCGGAATTCACGGCAGGCATCCAGGCGGGGCTATCGGCGGCGAGACAAGCAATCGCTTATGAGCGGCACAGCTAAGGTACCTTCAACTCTTCGATCGCTCAACGCCCAGCGGCGAACCGGCCAGGGTTTCATGAATCAAATTTTGTGCGAACTTCATCTGCCATTAAGACTTCGGCGTTCCCTCTACACCCTTTCTGCAGATCCCATTCACGTTAAATCGACAGAGAAGTTTCGGTTTCGGAATTGGATGGAATGGGTCGCTGGAACACTTCTGCCTGTTGCGGCCTCGCAACTGCCTGCCCGTGCGTTTCGCAAATCCACCCTCGCTGTGAGGTACCGAAAACCTGACTTGGCCCCGCACCACTGAGAAATCGAACTCAGAATACGCAAAAAAAGCCCCACATCAATTCGATGGGGGCTCCGTATTGGCAAAGACTCAAGCAAGCGCTGGAATCAAGCTGGTTCTTCTGCGACCGACGACAGTCACCTTATTTGCGGTGGCGAATCTTGCTCCGCATTTTTCGCTTCTTCCGGCCGAGTTTCCGTCGTCCTTTTCCAGTTTTCTTGACTCCCATTCCGCGCACTCTCCCGTCGTCTTTTGTCGAATGAAATTTGCTGAATTGTTCAATTGCCAGAATCAATGACGATAGCAGGCACTGCCATTTCGTTCAAGTAAGAACTTTTCGTGAATCCAATCCGGCATAGCAGAGCCCCCGGGCCGAATTTACAGCCTGAAAATTCCCCTGCGCTTCCGGCAACACGTCGACAGATTGCCCCAGGAACGATGCGACTCTATCGTACGACAAGATCGACCAAATTCGTCAAAGCGGTCCACTCGTAAGTCGACGCCCTCTGAGGTGCAGGACGCTGCTTGTTTTCGGGCTGGGATTCCGATCAACTATCGACTTCCCCCAGTTCGAGTTTGATCATTTTTTTAAGTTTAAGAGATGCGTACGCCGCATTCTCGAAACGCAATACCCCCGCCTGTTTCTCACGTGGTCTGCACGGATTTCGCAGAAACAGCGGTGTGCCTGACAAGGAGAGATCGCGTGTTTCCATGGGATGGTTTTGAGAATGAACAACGATTTCGCACTGCGTGGGACGCTGTTTCGATCGTAAGAGGTGTCCGTTACTCGTTGTTCACGTTCGGCGAAACGGACCTCCCCTATCATCTGATCCTGTCGGGACCGAAAGAGGACCAGGCTGTGAACATTGTTCGCGGCAACATAAAAATCGCGAGGCCCATGATCATTACGCCGGACAGCGTCGGTCCTGAATTCGAAGACTTCTTCAGCGACGCTTCGGATCAAGATCTTGCACAGTTTGTTCTGGCTCGTACGGCCTCGTTCTCGAACTTGAAATTTCGAAATCAGTCGAGCGAGCGAAAGGTCGTCAGCGACAGCGTGCAGGAATCCATTGATAAGATTTCCCGGCAACTCGACGAGGAAGAGGAAGAGCGGGTCGCGATTCTGACAGCTCCTGTCCCCCTGGCCGGATTCGCAGTACTGAAGTATGCCGTCCAACGCGTTCTACAGAGCGCACCGGATAACATCCAGCAACTCAGAGAAAAAGGATTTCTTCCCTTCTGAGTCTCCGAGCATGACTCCGTTCTGTCCACGTTTACGAGCCGTCCCGCTATCGGCCACTTCGCCTGTAGCGAGACCGTGTCTGCTGCGATCGGATTTCCTCTCGATCTATAAACCCTTACGCACACTCTCAACCGCCGCGTTCGAGGATGTTCGGACCGGACTCGGCGCGACCGGGCTCGCACTGGCGATACCGCTTCTTCGATTCCCTGTTTCTGGCGATCCAAGCACGATCGAGGAGGCTCATGCACAGACTGTGAGACATACTCAAGTCGTTTTGAGGCTTTCAAACGAAGTCTAACGACTCCCCTCAGGGAGCAGAGGGAACTCTCACCATTCCTCGATGGGTCTGCATTACTGGAACTTAACGGAATGCAAACCGGTTCGTCATTTCCAGAGCGAAGCAAGCATTCCGACGAATCCTGGATAGACGGCTGAGTCACCCGATCCGGCCCAGACGGTTCTCAGCAGGTCAGCGGACAGGCAAGTGCCAAAAGCGAGGACACAAACGGAAGCAAAAAGCAGGGCGCAGTATCCTGCACTCCACTCGACCTCCTGGGGCAGTGCCAGTTTTTGCGAGCTACCGAACCCAAGCTGGCTGGAGCCAGCGGAGAATCCGTCGTCGTACCCGTCTTCGTCTTCATCAAACGCCAGATCGTCAATGTCCTCTTCGCCGCTGAGGTCATGATCTGAGACCTCAAGCTCTTCGAGCGATTCACCATCATCGAAAATACTTTCTTCGACGGTCTTCTGCTTCCGCTTTGGCGCAATCGGAGGGGCGTCGTCATCATCTTCGAAGTGGACGACGTTGTCGTCAGAATCTCCTAACGCCTGAAGTTCAGACGTGTCGCTGGCGTTGAAGGCTTCCAAGTCTGAAGCATCCGCTTCGTCATCATCCATCGGCATCAATAGCGGGGACGTCGTTCCGAGGTCCTCGTCACTCAATTCCCTGAGGTTCATCGGGGAGGTATCGCCGAGCTCGTCGCTGGCTGGTGCCGATGAACCTTTCAACTTGAGGCTGCTGTCGGCCTTCTTCCCTTTGCCACCGGGAGATTTGAGATCAAAGGACTTGCCGCTGCCGGGGCTCATTCGAATCCCGCTGTCATCACCAAGATTGATCCCGCTGTCCGCCAGACGGACGCCGCTGTCGGCTCCTTCGAGTGAAATGCCGCTGTCGGCGGGTCGCTGAAGCTGCAAACCACTGTCGTCGTCGAGCCGGATACCGCTGTCGGCTCCCCCGAGCCGGATTCCGCTGCTGGCCCCGAGTCGAATGCCGCTATCTCCGCCACCAATCAGCTGAATGCCGCTATCACCGGCAAGCTGGATTCCGCTATCGCCAGCCAACGTGATCGAGGAATCGTCTCCCTCGTGCAGTACCGAGTCTGACTTGGCGGAACCGATGAGGTTAAAGTCACTATCGCCCTGTCCAGCATTTCCACGCCCCGGGACGTCCCCTTTCTTCGACAGGAGAGTAACGTCGCTATCACTGTCTTTGCCCCCCTTGGGGCCGATCAGTTTCACGTCGCTATCGCTGTCGGAGAACGACGACAACCGAATGTCGCTATCGGTCGTCGCCAGACGAACATCGCTGTCGGAATTCATTCCCGCGTGTGGTCGTTTCCCCGGGTCGGGCAGATCGATCATCCGAACGTCACTGTCCGAATCGGACTTTGAACCACTTCGAGGAATAAACAACGAAACGTCGCTGTCACTTCCCTCCGCGGCAGAACCGATGGGCTCGACCAGACGGACGTCGCTGTCGGAATCGTTAAGACTGATCGTGGGCATATCCGAACTGCTGCCGGACAGGATTCCTTTATCCTTACCGAAGTCGTCGGTTACCAGTCGCACATCGCTGTCGGAGTTTGTTAGTGAACCCTTGCGAATCACAGTTGCCTGTTGACTGGAATCATCCGCATCCCCGAACTCGTCGATGATCTGGAGGTCCGGATCCGAATCGGGTTGCCGGCGACGGCGATATTCCGCCACATCGTCGGCCTTGAATTTCCACGTTCCCCGGTCGGCGAATCCTCTGACTTCGCCCTTTTCCCGCAGTCGGATCAGGTCTTCCGTTTTGATCCCGAGCTGAGCTGCGGCTTCTTCCAAGCTCAGATACTTCTTGTTCGGGGCCATCTATCAAACTCCGCGGGAAAAAAGAAACCAGGTTAGCAAACAGGTCAATGTCGACCGATTCCGACATTCTGACGGGATCACGGGGTTAAAAACCAGACGTGAAATTACAAATTCTCGAATCCGTTCATCATTCTCCCTAACGGCATTTTACGTTGGACCGGGCAAAAGGCTATCCTCCGCATACGCGTGCTTCTTCAATCGGCGTTTTCTGAAATCAGACTTCGATTCGCTGAGCCCGTCCGAGCGCTCGAAGTCCTGAAATTTTCTTTCTGCAGTCACGACCGTCACCGTCTGCGTACAGGTCACGACGCGAAAACTGATATCGGTCGGACCGGGTGGATTGGACACTTTGTTCGGGATGGAACGTCTTTATCGATTGAGTCAAGTTTTCTGCGCATTGAGCCGATACCAGAGTCAGAGTGTCTCCCTTTTACGCAGCGTGGGTCTGCGACATCCTGCGATCGATCACATCATCGTTCATCGACAGGAATCGCATGTTTGGTACCAGCAGCAGAACTCAAGAAGGTTGGAAGAGACGAGGTATCAGCCTTTGCCTCGTCGCGGCTTTCGCGTTGAGTTTCGCGTTTTCCGGCTGCCTCGGCCCGACGGCACTCAGTGTCACCAGAACCCGCTACAACGAGGTTTACCGGTCCACCAATGATGAGCAGTTATTGCTGAATATCGTCCGCTTGCGCTACGCTGACTCGCCCATCTTTATGGATCTGAGCAATATCACGAGCCAGTTCGAGATGAGCGGGCGCGGCAACTACAGCTACGGACTCGACGGGTCGGGGCCGGGGATGAGTAATCTCGGGCTGGGTGAGTGGTTTATCCGCGACGCTCCCACCTTCAGCTACCACCCACGTACTGGACAGGAAACGGCAAAATCTCTGCTTCAGCCGCTGTCAGCCGAGCTGTTCAGTGTCGTCAATGCAGGGGCCAATTTCCAGCAGTTCATGCTGATGGCCGTGAATGACATCAATGACGTCCCTAATGCGGCGCGTTCCATTGCAATGATCCCCAATGGACCTGACGACAACTTCGAATTTCGTCGTGGCGTCCAAATACTCGGCGATCTGGAACAGCGCGGAGCCATCGAGCTCACTGTACGAAAACTGGAAGACTCAGACGATATTTCGGACCCGATTGCCGTGGAACGTATCGGCGGTGCCGATCTGGTGAACGCCGCGAAAGAAAACTACGTCTTTCGGACAGTTGATCAGGATCGGATGACGGTCCATAAGTACGAAAAAACGCTCGTATTACGTGTGCGGGAACAGGACCGCATGTCACCTGAGATGCTTGAAGTCGCACAGATATTTCGCCTGCGGCCTGGACGTAGCACCTATAAGATCAAGTCAGAGATGAGTGGTGACCATCCTGATCGGGAAGCCGGGATCGTCGATGAAGAGGACCTCGCTGCGGGTGACACGATTTTCGTCAACATGCGCTCCATGCTGCAGATTGGCGTGTTCCTGTCGAAAGGGGTCTGTGTACCTGACGAACACGTCACCCGCGGCATCGCACCCATTACGGCCGATGGATCCGGCCAACTTTACGATTGGACCAACGTGACTCAGGGTCTGTTTCAGGTGTGCAGCAGCAAACGACGGCCAAAGAAATCGGAAATCGCAGTGAAATACCGGGGTTACTGGTTCTACATCGCACCAAATGATGTGCAGTCACGTGCCAGTATGGCGATCTACGAGATTCTGTTCGCGGTGCAGGAATCCGATGTTCGATCAGGCGGCCCATTGCTCACTCTACCCCTCGGCGGATGAGGGCCAGGTCGATAATTCGGGGCCCCGGTTGTAATTCGGGGATGATCCGTGAACCGGCCCTTCCGACCGCCCGAGAATGCGGGAGAACTGAGAGAGTGAAATCCACCGCATCCACCACCAGAGTAGACTGAACAGGACGAAATGCAGGCCCAAGGTGATCCAGGCAAAACCGGGGTCAGAATGTGCCCGACTCCAATCAGGCGAAAAGTCGAGTGTCGGAAAGACCATCTGAAGTGGACTGAGCCATCCAAGGAACGGAAGGTTCTGGCCAAAGTTGAAGTACGCAAAACGTGTTACGACAATCGGAATCAGACAAACAGAGACCACCAGGATCAAGGTCGCCAGTACCGCCTGCATCTGTGTCTTAAACCGCAGTCCCAGATAGAAGCTGGTCCACACAAGCAGTTGCATATAAATCAGAGTGCCAAGCGTGGCGGAGGTGATTTCTCTCCAGAAATTTGAGCCGTGCGTCCTCACCCCGTCTTGCATGACATACCCGGTCCAGATTGCCTGAAACAAGATTGACACTGCAAACGGGACCGTAAGGATCTTGACCATCCTTTGAACCCCCGAGAGTTTTTCGAAAACGATCTCGGAAGCTGAGATCGGGGCCACGAGCAGAACATCCAGTGACTGACGGATACGTTCGGAGGCAATCGCACCGGAAGCGTGGATCGTCAGACAGATAATGGATACGGTCCAGAAAAATGCAGGGAAGCCCCGGAAGGGATTGGTGAAATCGCCTCGACCATCCATCAGCATCGAAGCGATCACGAGGATCAAAGGTGTCAGCAACAGCATGAGCACGCGAAACTGATACCGAAATGTCCCCAGAGATTTCTTTTGCGTTTCACGCCAACTGATCGGGTGAAACAAGGGAAGAGATTGGTCATCCTTCACAAGGATCACCCCGCCGGTGGTGCGAGAATTGAGGTCGTTGAAGAAGCGGTCCGCTCGACGAAACCATTCCAGCACCATGTTTCGAGGAGGAACAAACGCCCGTGAGACGAGCACACGCGCAGCGGCCCTCAGTAAGAGCAGGCTGAGGAGGCCGTCGATCACGGCTCCCGTGATGACGGCCAGCCAGAATAGCGGCATTGAACGAAAAATCCCGACCACTGACATCAGCACCTCGGATGTAATCTGAAAAACAGCAGATTGGGCCCCCCAGTAGAACGCCACCATCACGTAGGACATGATGAAGGCGGTGGATGTCGTTCGAAACCATGACGAGCAGAGTACGGAGATCGATCCGACGACAAATGTCATCCCCACCAATCGAACGACGGAGAAGATCAGCACGGAAATCTCAACGCCCCCGATTCCGTAGATGATCGCAAACAGAGGGAGCGAGAGAAGCTGGTATGTCCCCATCGCAACGACGCGGCTCAGTAATTTCTCGAAGACAATCGTGAGCGGGCTGAGTCGGGTCAGCAGCAGCAGCGCGAGAGTGTCCTTTTCTTTTTCCACCGTCACGGCCCCGCACGCGATCGCGGGGACCAGGATCAGGATGGCAAGCTGCTGAATCATCATGAGCTGTGCGCTCAGCCCTCTCCCTTGCCCCATATTCATCAAACTTGCCGTTCCACCACCCTGAGTGAACGATTGATATTGCCACAGGGCGATTCCATACAGAATGACAGCATAAACGACCCTCAGCAGATAAGTTCGTTTGTTCTGCGACTGCTCGATCAGTTCCTTCGTGAGCAGCGGAAGGCTGACGCGTTCGAGAATACTCACACCATCGGCCCCGATCAGAGAGGTGTCAAATTTCATCAGGAAGGAATCTCGTTTTGGTCACAAAGGCGAACCTGACGGTCATGTCCCCAAGAGGTGACGCGTCAGGCCGTCTGACCTTCCGTCAGTTTCATAAACGCGGTTTCCATGTCCATCACTTCAGGCTGGAACATCCGGATTCGTGCCCCTTGTGAATGAATGAAATCGTGTAGGTCCTCGACTTCCATCACGCTTTCTTCCAGTCGAATCGAGATTCGATCTGCCTGATCGTCAACATGAGTAACTCCCCTGATCCCGCGGAGTTTCTCGATCAACTCAGGCGTCTGATTCGCCACTTGAACGTGAACAATTTTCAGTACGCCCAGTCGCTGATAGATCTCAGCCACCGACCCTTGAGCCACCATCCGTCCTGTTTCAATGATTCCGATCCGGGTACAGAGTTGAGCGAGTTCATGCAGGATGTGGCTGGAGATGATGATCGTCTTCCCCATTTCCTTCAGGGCCTTCAACAGTTCGCGCATTTCAATTCGGGCGCGTGGATCAAGTCCGGAAGCGGGTTCATCCAGCAACAAGACAGCCGGGTCGTGCAAGAGGACGCGCGCCAGGGACAAGCGTTGTTTCATTCCTCGAGAGAGCGAATCGACCTGTGAGTCGATCTTCCCCGTCAAATCTGTCAACTGCAGGACATCGTCAACGACGGCCTTCCGTCGGGACATGGGCAAGCGGTACGCCGCAGCAAAGAAGTGCAGATATTCTCTCGCAGTAAGATCTTCATAAACGCCAAAAAAGTCTGGAACGTAACCGATCTGCTCGCGTACCTGGTGCGGCTTTGAGCGAATGCTCAGGTCCATGACCTTGGCCACTCCCAGAAAATCAGGTTGCAATGTCGCCAGCACCCGAATCGTTGACGACTTTCCTGCTCCGTTTGGACCAATGAAGCCGAAAACCTCGCCGGGGGGAATTTGCAGAGTAATCCCCTTCACTGCTTCCAGCTTCCCGTAACGAACCTTCAAATCCTGCACATCGACTGCCAGCATGCAAACCCCTTCCAGCCTGCGTCCGTTGGATCCTGGTTCAATTACTCGCGACTCCGATTGTCCGGGATGCTTGCCAGCACACGCATCCGAGTTCAGCAGACAATCGCCGTAGACGTGGTGTCTGAAAATACCCATTTCCCCGCATGATTCGCAAGGCGGGAAGACACGACGTGAGAAATTCCATATCTGGGGATAACGCTTGAATGATGAGTGACTTCGAATTCACGAGAGAAGTCTGCATCTGCTAGGATAGGCAGCAGGAAATCACGAATTCAGAGACAGCGATCCGGCCTCCGAACAGGCGCTCGCGGAGAAGTTTTGCTATGCCCTCACCGAATGAACGTCCGCTGCGAGTCTGCAGTTTCGAGAGTCGCCGGGCGTCTGAGATGAAATCGTTGATCGAACGAAACGGAGCAACAGCGACCATCGCTCCATCCATGCGGGAGATCCCGCTGGACGACAACCCCGCAGTCTTCAAGTTTGTCGAAGAACTGGTCGCTGGCCGCATCGACATCGTGGTCTTCATGACAGGAGTTGGCGCTACGGCGCTGCTGGCTGCGGTCGAGACACGGTATTCGCGGGAAGACTTCCTCGCAGCACTCGCTCGCACGGTTGTCGTCGTTCGCGGTCCCAAACCGACAGCGGTACTGCGGGGATGGGACGTCCGGATCGATCACCGTGCTCCGGAACCAAACACCTGGCGGGAAGTCTATCAACTGCTCGAATCAACTGGACCGCTGGCAGGTCGGCGAATTGCCATTCAGGAATATGGCCAGCCCAGCGTCGAACTTTACAAGGCGATTGAGTCCCGACAGGGGACAGTCGTTCCTGTTCCTGTCTACCAGTGGGCACTCCCCCATGACCTCGCCCCCTTGCGTTCTGCCATCCAGGGGACCATCGCCGGGGATTTTGACCTGATCCTGTTCACGAGTGCACAACAATTGAACCACGTCCTGGCGGTGGCTGACGAGGACGGACTGCGGGAAAAGTGGCTCGAGGCTGCAAATCGGATATGTGTGATTGCCTCCATCGGCCCCACGGCATCAGAAAACTTGAGGTCACAAGGGGTACGAGTCGACGTTGAGCCAACCCGATCGACGATGGGTGCTCTGGTGAAAGAAGCCGTCGCAGCAGCCGGTCCGCTTCTGGCAGGACGGGCTGAGCCGACTCGGTAGCTCATACGCGTGCGTGCGTGCGCCGTCTTTAATGCCTCTCCTCTGCGGGGCAGAAAGAGCACGTAAAAGATTGCTTTACCCGAATTTATGGATCGATGGTCTAAGAAATCGTGTCGTCATGGGGACTTTCTGTCGGTCATACTTGACTTCAATGCGTTCCGTCAGATACTAGTGCGTTCCGGCGTCGAGACGCTACCTCTTCTGCGGCGGGATGACCATGAACCGGGTCAGGCCGTAACTGGAGCAGCCATAAGTGTGATTCTTGGGTGTGGAAGGGGTAGCGTTCCGCCGCCGGCGTTTTGCGAGAGATACTTTCGAGATGGACTTTCTGTCAGAACCGCTTCACCCGCATGACCGCTGGATGCATGAAGCACTCGAAATGGCTCGCCAGGCATTCAGTGAGGGCGAAGTCCCCATCGGTGCCGTCATTGTTCATAACGACCGGCTCATTGGCGCCGCGGGCAATCAACGTGAACAGCTCAAAGATCCGACGGCTCACGCCGAGATTATTGCCATCACTCAGGCCGCAGAAGCTCTCGGTTCATGGCGATTGCTCGATTGCACTTTGTATTGCACGCTGGAACCCTGCCCCATGTGCGCGGGAGCGATCGTCCAGGCCCGGATCCCAACCGTCATCTACGGCACGACTGATCCCAAAGCGGGCGCCTGCCATACGCTGTACCAAATCACCAACGATGCCCGCCTTAACCATCGAGCAACTGTACTCGGTGGCGTGATGCAGGACGATTGTCGTGGAATTCTGCAGGAATTTTTCGCTCAGCAGCGGGCTCTAGGCAAAAAGTAGTCTGCTCGTCGAAAACAACAGGTGCCGGTCGTCCTTTTTCTTGATGCCTGTTGGGCGATCGTTGTCTCAGCTACTGCGATTATTGAGCAGTGGAATTGGCCCTCGATCGTACCAACTGCACAGCGGTACGCACGGCTTCCACAAATCCTTCCGTTCGCGCCAGCCCTTTCCAGGCAATATCAAATGCGGTCCCATGACTGGGACTTGTCCGCACGATGGGTAAGCCCAGCGTCACGTTCACAGCTCGTTCGAATCCAATCAGCTTCAAAGCGATGTGCCCTTGATCGTGGTACATCGCGGCGACTCCATCAAATTCCCCCTGCACAGCACGTCGCAGCAGTGCATCGGCAGGTATTGGTCCAATGGCATTCACTCCAGACTGAACTGCAGACTCAACAGCGGGGGCGATCAGCCGTGACTCTTCGTCACCAAACAGTCCCTCTTCCCCGGCGTGAGGATTCAGTGCACAGACACCGATTCTGGGAGAGGAACAGCCAATCTGCATCAGAAAATTGGAGACAAGATGAATCGTCTCGTAAATGAGCTTCGTCGAAAGAAGTCCGGGAACGCTTTGGATCGATGTGTGGAGCGTAACGTGCGCGACACCCAAACCCGCTGGCCCTTTTAGAGGCTCGCCGGGAGGAAGGTAGAGCATCATGGCAAAGTCATGGACGCCGCACTCATGAGCAAGAATCTCGGTGTGCCCCGGGAAATTGAGCCCTGCGGCGTGCAATGCTGCTTTGTTCAACGGAGCCGTCGTGATGGCATCGATCTCGCCCCGCAGGGCCGCACGTGTGGCTGCGACGAGGTAATCATATGCTGCACGGCCTGCTCGCGCATCGATCTTCCCCGCCGGAACCTGGGCGACCTCGTCAATCGAAGGGTTCCAGCAGGGAATTTCCGAACGAGACCAGTCGATCTCTGTCGGGGATGCGACGTCGACAAAGCTCAGCTCAACACCGACTTGCCGTTGTGCCCGGGCCACAACGGCAGGATGTCCAACGATAACAGGTCGGCACGTTTCCCGCAGGCGTTTGTCGGCAAGCGAGCTGACAACGACTTCGGGCCCGATTCCTGCGACGTCACCCAGCGACAGGGCGACTCGCGGAGCAGCATTCGTCACGGATAGGCCTCGGCATCAGCGAGCAGCAGCCCTCGTTCATCCTTTGGCGAAAGAATGGGGGTGATCTCCTTGGGCCACTCGATCCCGACCGCGGGATCGTTCCACAAGAGCGTCCGTTCATGGGCCGGATTGTAGAAGTCGGTGCACTTATACGAGAAATCCGCAATCTCACTGGTCACATAGAACCCGTGAGCAAAGCCCGGAGGCACGTAGAGCTGTCGATGGTTTTCGTCGTTCAGGTACGCTCCAAACCATTTGCCGAACGTGGGTGAGCTTCGTCGCATATCGACGGCAACGTCAAAGACTTCGCCGCGGGTTACATAAACCAGCTTCCCCTGTGGTTGCACCATCTGGTAGTGCAACCCTCGCAGCGTCCCCTTGCGTGAGCGAGACACGTTATCCTGGACAAAGCTTTCGCCGATTCCCACTTCGCGGTAACGGTCTCTCTGATAACTCTCAAAGAAAAACCCGCGAGCGTCACCAAATGCTTTGGGCTCAATCAGAATCAGCCCCTGGATCCCTGTCGGTAGAGTATTCATGGTTCAGACTTTGTACCTTCCGACTTTGTTGATCCGACCGTGAATGTCATTCAGAATCCAGTGGAACGCGACGAGGTGAACGGATTCAACCATTCCCATATCGTCCAGCGGAACGTGGAGATTCTTCTTACCGAGGTCCTTGAGTTTCCCACCGGTGTATCCGGTGATGCCCCACGTGGTGAGACCAGTTTTGTTCGCCCATTCGACGGCGTTCAAAATGTTGGGACTGTTTCCGCTGCCACTGATCGCGATCAGCACATCGCCCGGAGATGCGAAGTTCTTCAACTGCTGGACAAAGACCTGGTCAAACCCTTCATCATTGCCCCAAGCCAGGATGTACGGCGTGTTATCGGTCAGGCTGAGAACCTTGAGCCGCTTGACCGAATCGTTGGTGAAATCCTTGCGATCCAGGGTGCTCTTGCCGAGGTCTTCACAGAAGTGCGAACAGTTTGAACCGCTGCCGCCATTGCCGATCAGGAACACGAATCGCCCTTGTTCGTAGGCGGCATAAATGTCGTTTGCCAGGCCTTCGATCTGCGAAACGTCAAGTGTGTCGAAGACCTCCGCACAACGCTTGAGATACTGCGACGGAGTGAGTTGGGTTCCAAGCATGTTCGTTCTTCTAAGGGGTTCTATTAAGGACGTGTCAGGGCCATCGGTTCTTCCAGATCGAAAGTGTCTTCGAAGCTGGAATTGTTCGTCAATCGAAAGGAAAGTTTTGTCAGGTTCAGTTGGACTTTCTTCGCACGAGTCCAGGTTTAACATCCAAATCCAGGGGGGAAGTGAGACCGCGTTCCCACAGTTCCCACCCTAGTGCACCCATGGCCGCGTTGTCCGTGCAGTGTTCTCTTTCAGCAATGATCAGCTCAATTTTGCGGGATCTGGAGAGCTCTGTCAGGCGTTGCCGGAACAACGAATTCGCCGCCACCCCGCCCCCGACGAGCAACCGCTGACGACCTGTCTGCTGCAGCGCCTGATCGCACTTTGCAATCAACGTGTCAACGACCGCCGCCTGAAAGCTGGCAGCCAGGTCAGCGATCCGTTGTTCGGTCAGCGGTTCAGGCTGCGCACGTGCGCCCGGTGTTCCTTTGGCCGCGTACAAGACCGCCGTTTTCAGCCCACTAAAGCTGAAGTCCAGACGCGAGTTGTTTACGAAGGTTCGAGGGAAGTTGACCGCTTTCGGATTCCCGTTTCGAGCAATCACTTCGATTTGCGGTCCCCCGGGATATTCGAGCCCCAGGATCTGCGCCACTTTGTCAAATGCCTCACCTGCAGCATCGTCAGTCGTCGAACCCAGGAGCTCAAATTCCACGGGCGAAATACAGTCGTAAAGGTTCGAATGTCCCCCGCTCACGACAAAGCCGACTGCAGGAAACACGTTCCGACCCGCCGCCATCTGGCAGGCATAGATGTGAGCTTCGATATGGTTGATCGACAACAACGGAATATCGAGAACGAGAGCAAGGGATTTCGCAGCAGTCAGCCCGACCAGCAACGATCCGACCAGTCCCGGATGCGTTGCCACGGCGATCGCTCCGAGGTCGGACAATTTGGCGTCGGCCTGCCGGAGCGCCTCGTCAATCACCGGAAGGATTCGCTCAAGGTGTGCTCGTGAGGCGATCTCTGGTACGACGCCACCGAATCGCTCGTGCAATTCGTGCTGCGTCGCAACGACGCTCGAAAGGACCTTTCGGTCACGATTAATGACCGCAGCAGCAGTTTCATCGCAGGAAGATTCGATCGCCAGCAAAAGCCGCCCGGAAGGAATTGCCTGTGACTCGGCGATCGTGGTCTCCATTTTTCTCACATCAGAAGTCAAAACGACGGTAATTCATCTCAAGAGCTGCGTCTGGCAACCGCCAAGACGACTTGGGGTCGCAATTTGGCTCACGCGGAACTTACCGTCAGTGCCGACATGTTATCATCTCATGTTTTTGAATCAAAGTGGCGACCCGCGTTTCGGTTCACTCTCTCCCCCCACGCTTACTTGCTCAAACAGTGGGATCGTTTCATTCCATCCCAAACGAGATAAGCCATGTTGGACGATTTTCCGCGACCATCACGAGGCCTTCACAGCCCAGCGTAACTTGGCAGACGATGACCGGGGATTGGCCCGCTGCTCTTCAGGCGAGGGCCGCATGACCTCTTCCAGAATCTGGCTGTAGATGCCGTCTCTCAAACCGTCGCGAAAGGCGTGTTTGACACGGCGATCTTCGCCGG
Organism: Schlesneria sp. DSM 10557; assembly: GCF_041860085.1. Classification (NCBI taxonomy): domain Bacteria; kingdom Pseudomonadati; phylum Planctomycetota; class Planctomycetia; order Planctomycetales; family Planctomycetaceae; genus Schlesneria; species Schlesneria sp. DSM 10557. Next base: position 6,975,424 of record NZ_CP124747.1, on the reverse strand, counting down.
AATGAAACGTCAGAATGGCGACCCGACCTGCGGGTTTCAGGCAGGCTGGCAGTTGTCTCAAAAATGCCTCCAGCGCTCCGAACTCATCATTGACCGCAATCCTCAACGCCTGAAACACCCTCCGCAACGTCTGTTTGACATCATCTTCGCTTCGGTTCCGACGGCTGCGAACGAACTCGGTCACCACATTGGCCAGATCGGTCGTCGTATTGAAGGGGTACTCCGCGTGGGCGTCAAGAATTGCCCCGGCCAGCCTTACGGATTGCGGTTCGTCCGCATTTAGCTCGAGAATTCGAGCCAGTTCCTTTTCGCTGAGCTTCGACAGCATCGACGAGACCGGTTGTCCATGCTGTGGGTTGAGCCTCATATCAAGAGGACCGTCCGACTTGAACGTGAAGCCCCGATCCGGGTCATCGATCTGCATCGACGATAGCCCCAAATCGGCAAGAATCACGTCTGCGCCATCCGGTGATTCTGCCAGCACCGCCTGCGAAATCCCGGCATAGTTCATCCGCCGAACGATGAGCGATTCCTCCGGGCAATTGAGAGCCCGAAGTCGGGCTTCCGTCTTCGGCAGTTGCAAGGGATCTGCATCCATACCCAGCAGCCGGCCATTCGGCTGGATTGCCTGCAGAAGTTCCTGAGCGTGACCCCCATATCCCAAGGTACAATCGACTGCAAAATCACCTGGCCGAGGGGCAAGGAGGTTCAGGATCTCTTTGACCATGATCGGCCGATGAGTTCCGGCTGGAGTACGTCCGCGGGCGGCCACATGAGCGACTTCGTCCGGGTACCGCTCAGGCTGAAGTTCCTTGTAACGCTCGTGAAAGTTGCGGGGATTCTTTCCTGGATAGCGGGTGCGTCGTGGCGGTCGTTCGAATCCATCGGCGGTCATGATCATTTCCCGGCGCGACGACCATTGAGATAGAGGAACCTCGCGTCGTCACCCTGTTGTCGGATCCAAACTGACTCGGGTCTGGCAACAGTAAGCCACACGGGGCTCACTGTTGCCATCCGAGAATCATTGATACGCATCGATCAGTAGCGGTTGGCTTTGTCAGAGATGTCCTTGCGGCACCATGCGCCGTCCCACCGAATGCACTTCACGGCCTGATATGCTCGCAGCTTGGCTTCGGCGATCGATTCGCCGATCGCCGTCACGCCCAGCACTCGCCCACCGTCGTTGACGATCTGTCCACCTACCTGCTTGGTCCCGGCATGAAAGACTTTCGTCTCTGGAACCTGGGCCGCCTCTTCGAGGCCCCGTATGGGATGACCTTTCTCGAAGTCCCCGGGGTATCCTCCCGATGCCATGACGACACAGACAGAGGGGCGCGGATCCCACTCCAGCGGCTCGATCTGGTCCAGTTTTCCTTCGGCGGCGGCGTACATGACCTTAGCCAGGTCCGACTTCAAGCGGAACAGCACCGCCTGCGTCTCAGGATCGCCCAGCCGAACATTGAATTCGAGGACCTTGGGACCCTGGTTCGTCAGCATGAGGCCCGCATACAGGCAGCCTCGGAAGGGGCGCCCTTCCTTGTTCATCTCATGAACCATCGGGATCAGGATTTTTTCGACGACGGTGTCGACGATATCCATCGTGACAACGGGAGTCGGGCTATATGCCCCCATTCCACCCGTGTTCGGTCCCACGTCCCCGTCGTGTGCCGCTTTATGATCCTGTGCAGCCTCCAGAGGAACGATCGTGTTGCCGTCCACGAACGCCAGCAGACTGGCTTCTTCTCCTTCGAGTCGATCTTCGACGACGATCCGCTGACTCGCCTCGCCAAACTCACGCTGGATCAGCATTCGTTTGATGGCCGCACGAGCTTCATCATTATTTGAGCAGACGGTGACTCCTTTGCCCGCGGCAAGGCCGTCGGCCTTAATCACGAACTTTTCACCCTCTTCACGTTCTTCGATGTAGCTGATGGCTTCGGCCGCATTCGTAAAGACACGGAAATCCGCCGTAGGCACGTTTGCCTTCCGCATGATCTCTTTCGCGAACTTCTTCGATCCTTCCAGCTCGGCCGCTTTGCGAGAGGGACCAAAGATTCGGAGGCCCGCCTTCTGAAAATCGTCGACAATTCCGGCCACGAGCGGACCTTCGGGCCCCACGACCGTCAAATCGATTTTCTCTTTTTGAGCAAATTTGATGAGACCGGGGATGTCGGTGGCAGGAATGTTTACGTTAGTGCAGTCCAGTCCGATTCCGGCATTCCCCGGGGCGCAGAATAACTGCGTTACCGAAGGGGACTGCTTCAGCTTCCAGACCAGGGCGTGCTCACGCCCACCACCACCGACAACAAGAACTTTCATAGCTCGACGACATCCTGCGAGATTCGAACGCTGGAGACCCTTACAGCATCGACGCAGCCCAGTCACAACTCGGAAACGGCCTCAAGCCTTCCGTGTGACAAGGCTACTCGACAAATTTTTCCAGCCGAGCACGTCATCATAGAGACTTCGGGAATGGCTGCCCACCACGCCAGTCACCCTCGGGTACCGACTTTTTCACGAAAAGCATGACCTTTGACACTCAGGTCGACTGTTCCAGATGCGTTATCGCTGCGAATGAATGTGTCAGAAGCCTGATGCGACAGTGTCAGAAAGCTGATGCCTCGTTTCGATGTCCGAGCACGAGAGCATCACTTTTCCTCCGGTTTACAAGAATCTTACCGGCCAGCCGTCACCCGTCATTTGCTTGTCTTTCGGACACCGGCCCCGTTAGCGCTACTCTAAATGGACTCGCACGCCCTGTTTAGCAAGTTCCGCGGCTTGTGATTTCCCCGCGTCATTCAAAGGGTTGCCAGCCAGATAGAGCTTCCAATAAGGGGCAAATCGACGTTCACCCGCAAGGTCTTTCTTGGCCATTTCGACCAGCGTAGGAATCTCCGTCAGCTGATTCCGTTCGAGGAAGGTGAACCGCAATTCGGTCATGTCTCCCAATGCCGAGATATCCTTGATCTGGTTGTCTTTCAAATCCAGTCGCTCCAGCCATCGCAGCCCCTTCAGCGGAGTCACGTCGGTGATGCGGTTCTTGTCCAGATACAGCGCGTGAAGCTTGGGCAATTCGGCCAGCGGCTGGAGAGACGTAATCTGATTCCGGCTGAGGTACAGCGCCCCCAGAGCTTTCAGATTCTGAACACCTTCCAGACTTTGGATCTGATTGTCGTCCAGTTGGATGTACTGCAACTTGGTCAGTTTACCGAGCGGAGCGAAGTCGGTGATCTGGTTCTTTGCCAGATCGATCGACTGAACATTCACGCACTCTTCGACCGGCTTGATATCTTTAATCTTGTTTCCGGTCAGCTTGATCAGTGCTAGATTCCGGCATTTTTCCAGGCCGACCAGGCTTTCGATTCCGCGGTTGGGGGCTTCAAGAAAGAAAATCGTCGACACATCTTCGTCTGTAATCTTCTTCGACTTGTCTGTCTTGTCGATCTGCTTCTTCTTCAAAATTTCGCGAATGACGGTGTCGAGGTTTGCATCAGGGAACTCGATATCGACCGCGTGCGCCAGCGAATTGACAAACAGAGAAGCAATCACCACCAGCGAACACATCCGAAACTGCATCGTTTGATCTCCATCAGGGCCGGCTCAATTGAGCATTCATTGCGTCGAATGCTGTATGACACGATCGCCACTTTACCGAACGCAGCGAAGCATTCACAACCATTGACGTGAACTCAGGGAACTTCCGGTTGGCCCACGGGGTTCCGATTCGGCTTCTGGTACAATCGAATGTTCAAAGTCCCTTCGGTTACCCCCCTGATCTGCATCGGAACGCTCGCCACGACTTCCGGAAGCCCAAATCCCTCCGTCAAAATTGGCGACAACGGCAAATTCGTGACAACATAGGCCCGGTCGACGTTCGTCAGCCGGCGCGGAGGTCGGGTAAAGTGACTCGGCCGGGTCGCTCCATCGACCTGCTGTGCGGGAAGTCCGTGGAATCGCAACCACGACGTCATCTGGTAGGAATCGGCGAATACCGGAATCTTTTCGCCACGTTCCTGAATAATCCGAGCCACCTCTGCGGTCGCATCATCAACGGCGAACTGCCGATGAATGCGATCAAGTTTGACCGGCACAATGGAAAGCGGCGACACCAGATGAATAAAGATCACGACGACAGCAATCGCCGGTGGCAAAAAAGCAGACGCGGTTGACCAGTGCCAGAATTTCGACGCGCGGACTGAATCGTACCAGACGGCAGCGAGCGGCCAGAACGAGATAAAGCAGACCAGCGCCCAGTTTCCTTCCAGACGAGTCTGGGTCGACTTGTAGACGAAGAACGCCAGCGGCAGTGCGTAGAGGCAACTGCATGCGCGAAGCCGTGGATTCTGGCACAGAGTCAGAAATCGTTTAATCACCCACGGGAAGAGATAGAACGGCAACGTCCCGAACAGCAGGATCTGTACGCCGATAAACTCGACCATGGAACGAAGTGCGTTCGGAGTCGTCTGAGCAGCATGCTTCCACTGAAAAAGAAGCGGTTCAAACCCCTGCTGAATGTTGTAGATGAGAATCGGAGAGGCAACGACTGCGGAAACGACACCATGGTAGACATACCCCGAAATCCAGTCTGTCAATCGCCGTCGGGACAACAGCAGACTGACAAATGTCGCGGGGACGATCAGTCCCATGGTGTATTTGCTGAGCACTCCGCAGCCCAGAATGATGCCCCCCAGGGTCCACCACCCCCAGGTGATCTTCACCGGTTTCGGTACAGAACCTTCTGCTCCCGCCTCAGGAGCCAACCGCTGTTGCAGTTCTACCAGCCACCATAGATACAGGGCCCAGAATAGAATCAACGGCGAATCGGGAGTCATCATGACCGCGCCGATGGTGAAGAGTGGACTGAACAGAACGCCCAGCATCAACAGGCGACATCTGGTGAGACGTCCAATCACATAGACGACGACTGCCGATGCGACGCAGGCAGGAACACGGAATCCAAATACGGAGTCTCCGAAAACCGCCGTCGACAGATAAATCAGGACTGCGGTCATCGGAGGGTGATCGTAGTAGCTCCACTGGAGCTCTTTAGACCAGGTCCAGTAGTAGACCTCATCGTCAGCAGCAGGAAGAACTGCGGCCAGAACCAGATAGATCCCCAGTACGATGGCGATGGATCTCAGACTGACTCTGGTGTCCCCAAAATCCTCGACTTGAGCGTCATCCATGACGTTTTACTTCCGAAATCGCTATTTGGCGGGTTTTTGAAAGACGATCAAATGTTGCCGCGGTAGCGTCCCAATGGTTTCTTTCCATTTCAGCCCGAATTCGGGCTGACCGATCTCTTTTTTGACCTGAGCTTCGGTCATTTTATGAACAAGCTTGATCGGCACTTCCGGATCTTCTCGACGATACTCTACGAGTGCAATACGTCCCCCCGGCTTGAGCGACGAGGAAAGCTCGACCAACATCTCGAACGGGAATTCCAACTCGTGATAAACGTCAACCATCAGCGCCAGATCGATGCTGTTCGGTTCCAGCTTGGGAGACTTGTCTGTCCCGAGAACCAGTTCGATATTCTCAATCTTCCTGTCCTGCAGTTTGTCTCCGAGCAGGTCCAGCATCTCCTGCTGAATATCAACGGCGAAGACCTTTCCCGTGGGACCGACTTCTTCGGCCATCTTCATCGTGATCACGCCTGATCCAGCACCGATATCGGCCACAACCTGACCGGGTTGCAGTTTGAGCTGCCTGACCAGCTCACTGAGCCGTTCCTCTTCTTCACGTTCAGGCCTCTCCAACCACGGAGCGCCGTGGAAGGACATCACCTGGGCAATCTCGCGCCCCATGTAGAACTTGCCGGTCCCATTCGGATCGTGGATCCTGCGAGTCTGGTACCGCCCCTTTGCCTTGCTGCTGGTCTCGGCAGAATCCTGCTTCGCAGGTGATTCCTGAGCCGATGCCTGTGACAGGAATGCCCCGCGGGACAGAACGATGCTGAGAACGGCACAGAAAAAACAGCAAAGATGAATCGACGACCGTCGCGATTTCATGGGAAGCTCCACGTGAGATTGCCAGGTAACCCCGGATCCAATACGCGGCTCAGAATCCCCGTGCGGCGACGATGTCTTCAAAGCCACGTAAATCATAGCCGATCTTCTGGTAGTCTAACATCCGGCACAGCGATCGGACGGCCACTCCCATACCATCGGGACCACTGAATCCACCGAACTGCCCGCCGCCTTTCAGATGCGGTTCGAGTTCGAGGAAGACACCTGGTGCTCCCAGCTTCTTCATCCGTTCGGTCATCTTTGGAAGATGCTCACGCAGATCGCGGATAATCAGATCGTGACCCGAATCGCCCACGTCACAGGGAACGAAGTTCTTCAGTCGTTCTTCGTCAACGACTCCCGTCCACTTCAGGTTGGGATCGACGCGGTAGTCTTTAATATGGACCCAGCCCAGGTGGTCTCGCATCGCACGGTACTCGGCCAGGCAGTCCAGCGGCGTCAGATTCTGTGACGAGATGTTGCCACCGTCGAAAATACATACGAGGTTCGGGTGACCCACAGCTTCGGCCAGTGCTGCGAGCGTTCGACCGTTCTGTCCAACGAGATTCGCTTCGACCTCCAGACCGTAGACCAGTCCCGCTTTTGCGCAAAGCTCGACAATCGGACGAAGTCGATCCGCGGCCTGTTGCACGTAGGCATCAGGACTCTCCCCTTTCGGGTGGTAAAACGAAAAGCCCCGAATCAGTTTGGCGTCCAGTGCCTGCGCTGCGCGAATCGTCGCCGCTACGTCGGTTTCATGATACTGCTTGTCAGGGACAAACCTGTTATGCGAACCGTCATCCACATCCAGAAGTTTGACCTTACCCAGACGCGAACCGATGGTGGCCACATGCATCCCGTATTCACGATGAAGCGCCCGCAGACGTTCCAGTTCGCTGGCATCAAGTTCGGTCACGTGCTTCACCGTGCCGGAACCATTCACATCGACGAATCGAGGGCTGTAATAACTGAGGCCGAGAGCCGCGAGAACGGACAATTGCTCGATGGCCGTCTTCGAATTCGCCGCTTCATCGGCAAAGGCACTGAGGACGATCCTTGGTTCCGCAGTCATGAGATGCTCCACTAGAAAACGCAGCGTACCAAGCTGCGCGCAATACCAGGCAAAGTTGTCAAATCATTCGGAAATCTGGCTGTCAAACGGAATCCCGAGACAGGGGGACCAGACACCCCCACCAGCGAACCCGCCGTGGACTGAGGAGGCTTGTAGCGGTTTCACCCTGTGCGACAATCCAATCCAGACCCGTTTCACGGGAGTGCCTAAGAAGTGCGGTGATCCGCGTTACTTCTTTTCGAGAGTCTGGATCAGTTCCTGAATCGCCTTGCTGTCTTCCGCAGCTTTGACCATCGTGTTTTTCGCTGCGATTTTGCCAGACTTGTCGATCACGAACGTCCAGCGCGCGGGGGTGACAGTGCGCGTCAGTGTTTCTTCCTTACCCTCGATGGTGGCCTTCACGGTTTTCTCACCTGGCGTCACCGGGACACCAAACTTCTGGGCCACTTTACCCTCTGTATCAGCCAGCAGAGGAAAGTTGAGGTCATAAGCCTTCTTGAACAGCTGATGATTTCTCACCGAATCGCCACTCACGCCGACCACCTCGATCCCTTTGTCAGCGAGTTCCTTCATATCATCGCGAAACCCGCAAGCTTGCTTCGTGCAGCCCCCGGTCATGTCCGCGGGATAAAAATAGACAACAACGATTTTCTTGCCGAAGTGGTCTTCCGACTTCCACTCTTTGCCCGTGTCATCGGTCACCTGGAAGCTGGGAGCCGCATCACCCTCCTTGAGGTTGACCGCTGGTTCAGCCGCCAGAACGCTGGAAAAACCGGAGAACAGCGCCAGACCAACACAGACTGAGAAGACAGTTCGATTCATCACGAATTTCCTGTTCATTTTGCGGAATACAAGTGCGAAACATCGGTCGTTCCCGATCTGATTCAACGCTTCTCTTCGCATTGGAATCGCATCGGGCGCATTTTCTCGTTCGGGCACGTTCGCTAGCATACGTCGGTCGGAAATCGAGCGTCAACCAACGGATCAAGTATGCTGCAATCGCCTCTTCTTCGACGCATCATCCTCTGCATGATGGGATTCGGGCTACTGGGTCTCATCCTGTTGTGGCTGGTGAGTCTCTCTGTTCCCTCGACCGTCGAGGGGCTTTCAACGCTCCGCTGGCGATACTTCTTCGCATCGGCGCTCCTGATGGTGGTGGGAGTCACAATCTCCGCCAAACTCATTTCTCGCTCGATTGAGTCGCTGGTCGAACTGACATCCGCCGCCGAAACAATGGCCAATGGCCGATTACCCGAACGGGTCATTCTCGAAGCGGACGACGAACTGAGCGGTCTGGCGAATGCCTTCAATAACATGGTCCAAAGCGTTGATACCCGCCTGACGGAATCACAGCGGACCCAACAACGGATCACGCGTGAGAATGAACGACTGGCGACGATTCTGGAGGCCATGGTCGAAGGCGTGATCGCCATCGACACCGACCAGCGGATCCTGCTGGCGAATACGGCCGCCATTACCCTGCTCAACCTCAAACCGTTCGATGTCGTCGGTCGCCGTACCTGGGAATCCATCCGCCTGCCACAAATTCATGATCTCATCCGACTGACGTTGAGTGAAAACCGGCATCAACAGCGGATGGAATTTGAAGTCCCCTGGACACAGTCCATTGTCGCTGTAGTTGCATCACGTTTGCCGGGAACCCCCTGCCCGGGAGCAGTTCTCGTCCTGCACGACGTGACCGACTTGCGAAGACTCGAAAACCTGAGGCGAGAATTCGTATCGAACGTCTCACACGAACTCAAAACTCCTCTCTCAACCATTTCCGCGTGTGCAGAGACGCTGCTCGACGGCGCACTGGAAGACGTTAATTTCGGAAGAACTTTCGTTACACGGATCTTTGAGCAGTCAGGACGACTCAGCGATCTGATACAGGACCTGCTGGAGCTGGCACGTCTTGAATCTGGTGAGCACGTATTCAACGTTGATTCCGTCGAAGCCAACGCCATCTTGAAAGCCAGCACGGATGCCCATCTCACGATCGCCCAGGCCAAACAACTGACGCTGACAACATCCTGCACTGAGAATGAAGTTTGGGCTCAGGCGGATGCGGAAGGTTTGCGTACCATCGTCGACAACCTGATCAGCAACGCAATTAATTATTCATTGCCGGGTGGCGTCGTTTCTGTCGAGTCGCGACGCGATGCAGAGTGGATCTATCTGGAATTCAAGGACAAAGGCGTTGGTATTGCACAAGAGTACCAGACCCGGATTTTCGAAAGGTTCTACCGGGTTGATCGCGCCCGTTCTCGTGAAGTCGGTGGAACGGGCCTGGGTCTCTCGATTGTCAAACACCTCTGCCAACTCTTCGGCGGAAGCATCAAAGTCGACAGTCAGGTAGGACAGGGAAGTACGTTTACGGTGCAGCTTCGAGCAGCCGAGGCTCCGCACGCTGCACCCGAAACGCCTTCCATGTCCCACCGGGAACTCGCATCAAAATAGCGGGGCACGTCCGCACTGACGGCGAACCACGGCCCACTGACCCGAGTGCATCAGCCAGTGACTTCCCTGAAGTTCGTACATCGCACCGACGGTCTCCGCGTAGTGGACTCCCGTTGGCTTATCCAGATCCGCATCTGTGATCTTATCCAGAGCGGCCAGGGTTGCTGCGCGGACAGACTCAAACGTCGAGAGCAATTGCTCCTTGGAATGGAAGTCAGCCGGGTTATCGCTCTTCGCAGTTTCTTTGGTGTATTTCTCTGCAAACCCCGCAGGCAGCTCTGGCATTGACCCCGGAGCGATCCCCGAAATCATCGAATGCTCTGACGAGATCAAGTGCCCCAGTTGCCACTTGATGTGATTACACCCTTCACAGGGGCGTTTCATCAGTTCCTCCTCGGTCAAGTCACCGAGGTACCCCATGCAGACAAACTTCGCCATATTGATTGACAGTTTCAGCGCTTCTCGACCATTCATAGCGGTCACTTTTCTCCATGAAGTTACATTTTGACGAAACCAAGCCAATCATCGAACAGGAACTGCAACCGCATCGTCAGCAGTGTGATTCGTCCCATCACGGTCAGGGCAAATGAAGCACCGAAGCTGATCATCAGAACCCAAATCCCAAAGCGGGACAGACGTCCAAACAGTCCCTTATGCTCAACGGAAAAGTAGAAGTAGCACAAACTGGCGACAACACTCACGACGATTACAGCATTCTGAACAGATTGTTTCCAATCAAATGCACCCTGTTCAGAAAACACGATCAGCGGCAGAATCGTGCTGCGAACCTGCTGAACAAAATCCGCGTTCAGGAACAGCAGCAGTTTCAGTCCCGCCGTTGTTCCCACAACGAAGGCAAGCGGCCAGCGTCCTAACCAAGTGAGCTTGGGGATCCAGCGGCAGAATACGAGGCCCCCCAGAATGACCGGGATCACATAGCCATAATCCGGCAGAGTTTTCACTGGGATGTCGGGTACGAAAGCGTAGGACGCCACGTCCGGTGCCAGTTTAACGAGAACCTTGGCAACCAGCACTTCCCAGAAATTCAGTACGATCCAGTACCCTGCAGAAACTCCGACAATGATCGACTCTGCGAGCTTGTAAAAAAGATTGTCCCGGTAGAGGTACGAGAAAATGCAGAGCGTCAGCAGGGCCGCTGTCCAGACGCCAATCGTCCGGGATGGACTCCACACCGCATTGACCTGATCTTTCGCCGCTTTGTCATACCGGACACTTTTTACCATGTTTCCCGAGTCGACAGCCTCGCCTGCCTCCACGGGGATAATGTCTTGAGTTCCGGGATTGATCTGCCCGACGACCTCGACCGGGACAACATACTTCTGACCGACTCCCGCTTCGGAGTAGACGGCTCGAACGACCAGCGCCAATCCCCCCGCCAGAAAAAGAAATGTCCAGATTGCAGTTTCGCGATGATTCAATTTGCCCTCCTTGAATAGCGATTTGCAAAGTGGATTCCATTTCCCAACACGATCAGAGCGATCATCAGGCGATGAGCCCATCGCTGAGGACCGCCGCGGAGACTGGCGGGACGCATTCTCATCTCTGCGTAAGGGACTGGAGCCTTGGCAGCCAGCATCGTTTCATACTCGTTGGCCCCCCGGATCCCGGTCACCAGGCCGATCAGTTGGTCGGGGTAGTAAGGAAACATCTGGGTTGATTGAACACCGGTGCAACCCGCCGCCAGTGGGATCCCATGTGGCGTTCCCGCATATTGCACCCATTCTTTCGCACCGGGGAAGCCACCCGACGTATTGATGATCAATTGCATATCCTTCAGGCTTGTCACTCCGTTCATGATGGGAAGACCATCCAGGCTGTTCCCCTGAACGTCTTGTGAGCGTGCTTTCCGGATATCTGATGTCAGTTGATTGATGGCGACCGCCTCCCCCGCCAGATAACCGAGGTTCACATAGTCTTCACCGTAGCGGTAGGGGTGGTCTCCAGACCCGAATTCTGTCTGGATCACATTTTTGATTGTCGTGTCAATCATCGGCAGTGCCGTGCCCCACAACGTCACGAAAAAGACCTTGTGCTTTCGCAGGCAGCAGTGCCTGGTGAAGGCCAATGCCATCGGCGAAAGCTCGGCCGATGAATTGGGATCAAAATCCAGAGCCATCAGGATGCGAGATCCTTCCGGCAATGCCTCGACCTGGTCGAACAGACGCCGCGTCGGAGTCGACGGGGTCTCATCAGATCCGACCTGCAGCAGAATCGGAGCAGCGACTGCGATCGCCATGGCCAGAAAGATCCACCGACGGTCGAGTGAATTTAACTTTTGCAGAAGTTTGGAAGTCACTCATCCCCTCCCAGGTAGGTTCGATCCTGGCCCAGCAGGATTCGCAGTGAGGTTGCAACAACTCCTAAGGCGACGCCGATCATGATCGCCCGCTGTCCCGCAGTCACAAAGGTCTTGCGAATGAACTCTGTCAGATCGCCGATCGGGACGTACGGTGCAGTTCCGTCTGAGGGTGCAGGCAGAAACAGTGACGTGATCTCTCGATCTTTCGTCTGCCCCACCAGCACAATCAGGGCCGTGACCAGCAGCAACACCGCTTCGACATTCTTGGCTCGGAAAGCACGAAATGCGGCGGACGCAACATAAAACGCCAGCATGGCGAACATCGTCGCAACGATAGGACTGAACAGGTACTCGTACATCCACCAGAAGGCACTTCCTTCCTGCTGAAATTGACCCGACCAGGGTCGATTGAGCGACTTGACGGACTCGGGTACGACCCCCACCTTCAGCAAACCGACAACGACCGTCACGGTGAATGCGATCAGCGTCACCGCCGAAAAGCCCCACCCCGCTTCACGGTCGGAAATTTTCTTCAAGTGGTGCAGACAAAGATTGGCACCGCCAAACAGCATCGCGATGGTGGCAACGATCGTGTACCACTCTTCCGCAAGCTGTCGCGAGGACAACAGTCGAGGGGAAAAATAGGCAATCATCATCACCCATCCTGCCAGGACGGCGATCAGCACGGGAATAAACTTCGACATCAGCCCCCCTTCAGAATGAGATCGGTGATCCAGTACGTCCGGCGATGCGCGGCGGAGTCGGTTCCCTCCATGGGCCGAGGCGAAATCGAATCCCATGTTGCCAGAAGGCTGCCGACAACGATCAGGACAATCGCAGCCAGCTTCCCGAAATCCTGTCCCTTCAGCATCCCGAGTTGAGCAGGCTCACCTGATAAGTAGGCCGAAGCTGCAAACAGTTCCTCCCCCAGCAGCGTGTAGTCACATGCGGCGACGAAGAAGGGAAGTTGAGCCGTCTCCGCAGTGCCAGCGATTTGAATGGCACCGACGGCATTACCCGTCTCCGCGAGAATCAGTGATTCTGCATAGAACTTGCCGAGATAAAAGCAGGCAGCCGGTTTCTCACGATACATCCAACCACACACCGATGCGACGTAACCAAACTGCTCGTCAGTGACATAATAGACATGCTCTTCGTTGAAATAGTCGGGCCGGCCTGCAGCTAATGCGGCCCCCTGCACGGCTTCCCTCGCTGCGGTCATCACGAGTGCGCGTGTCGTCGGAACTTCCAGCGGCGTGTCATACTCAGCCGCCACCTTTGCCACACTCGACAGGACTGTCAGCCCGGCGACGGTGTCAATTTCGTTGATGTCCTGAATGCCCGGAACGAACAGCATGGGCCGTCCCATCTCGGTCGAGCGCCCTACGGCCTCTTCAATGGCTCGCAGACCCGCTATCGGACGGACATAGAACGGGCTACCGTGTCGCGCCAGTTCCGTGCAGACGATCACCGTCGTGCAGATCCCGACCGTCAAAAAGAAAAACGGAATTTTGGGAAGATCAACCAGTCGCTGCCCGGCAGGGGGATTCTCTTCTGCCACCTCCTCAACTGTCTCTTCGGTCTCGACGACGGATTCCTGTGCTGTCAGCACCGGGGTCGCGACGAGTCCTGTCAGTGCTGTCGCCAGCAGGCTTCCCAGCAACAGCAGGAAACGAAGCGGCAGTCGGTCGAACGTTCGTCGCCGCCGACCAGGGGAAGGCTGTTTGAGGCGAGGGAATTCTTTCACGGTTTCCATGTCTTACCCCTCGATCAATTCGACATTGGCACGCGGGACTGTTACGACAGATCCATCCATGAGGCTCACCTCAACAACTCGAGCGAACGATTCAGACGCCAGTTTGACCTGCTCGTGCGGCAGCTTTGTCACCTTGCCAAGAAGACCGAAGTACGGCTCGCGAATCACGCGGATTGGCGAACCAATCTCAAGACGTCCCCCTTCCTGCATCTTTTCACCGGACGGGGCCTCCAGTCGATTCTTGAGGGGGATAATGATTTCAGGTCGCATCACCCCCGCCCGAATTTGGGTAGCGCCATTCACGCTTGCGAAGTGCCCCGCATGAGAACTCAGCAGCTCGAATGTCCGGCGAGCCATTGCGATGTCGCCAAACCCCTCGGTAATGATGACCGTGATTCCCAGCTTCTCCGTGCCGGTGACCGCGACACCCAGATCGTAACCGAGAATCTCACGCAGGTCGTGATCATCGATCCCACCGGCAATGACCGCAGTCACTCCAAATGCAATCGCTTTCTGGACGGCTTCACCGGTGACCCGTCTCCCACCCACAACGATCCGACCACAATGTTTCTGCTGGATCGATTCCTCCGTAAGATCTTCGTCAGGCGAATCGGCAACAAGCTCTATGTGTCCGTATGCTTCGCCCCCGATTCCGAAGATCCCCTGCACGACGGCCACATCGGCTTCGACGACCACACCTTCATTCGGAATCACCTCGGTCACTTCGCCAGTCAGGTGCGCGAGGACTTGCACAGCGATCGGTTCGCCGCGCAGGATGACTTGCCCCGTCACCTTCGAGATCGACTCAATCGTCCCCCCCATCGGCGAAGGGAAATCGGACTGAAAGAATCCGAAAAAGCCTTTGGACTTCGCCAGTGCCTGCCCCTGCGACACCTTTTCGCCCTCTTCACACAACATCACCCTGGTGAGTTCCGACGGCAGAACTCCGAGCCGCTTGGCGAGATTAAGAGGCATGGCATCGCCCGGCAGAAAGGTCCTGGCGACCACGTCCTGCGCGTTGACGTGATCCCCCACTTTGACGACCACATCACCCGGGACGGGCAGCACCCTTCGGCATCGCCAATGCCGACCGCGTGACACTAACAATCCCGGAGTGTACGCTTGAGCCATGCTTGTCTCATCCGCTTATGGAACACGTTTTTTCAGATCGTCTCAGACCAACCCGAATACATCAATCGACATCTATGGAACTTGCGGCAAACACTCAACGACTCACTGCCTGCAGGTTCCGGCTCTGTTCCCTGTGGCATGTTCGGAACAAACGTGTCCCGGCAGTTTCAGAGTTTGTTCTTCCGTGAATGCCGGGCGATTGAGGCGGTTTTACTTTCAATCTGCGAGATCAATCGTCGGTCGGAACTTTTTAACGGGCGATCGAGATACCCTTTCAAGAACTGAAGTCGCTCCCGCGTGGATGCCGTTGCGGCCGAGAAATTGAGCTGAGCAAGGTCCTTGACAATCCATCGCTGGGCAAGCGGTCGTTGCCGCTGAACCCTGCCCAGATCGATGATATGAATCAATTCAGGCTGAGACCGGGACTGCATCAGATGTCCCAGGTAAAAGTCCTGGTGATGCATTCCTTCCGAATGCATCTGCCGGGCGAGCCGGGCGACATTGCGAAGGATCTGAGTCCGTTCCGGGAGTGTCACCGGCCATTCACTGTCCACTGCGAATCGTCGCGAGAGCTTTTCACAGTTCTCGAGTGACTCAGTCACAAGAAAGGAGTTTGATCCCGATTCGCCCAGCGCGACGGGAACCATCGTGGGAATTCTCGCCGCGTGGAAGGCAAGAATCGCATTCCACTCGTTTCGCGCGCCGAGGATCGGCCAGGTCAGACGCAGCAAAGGTTTGACATATTCTTTCCATGACGATCGCGAGTGCCGTTTGATGTAAAACTTGCGTTCGCCTCCCTCGTCGTTCAGGGAAAACGACAACGTGACACGGTCGGTCCGCAGGTTTTTTGCGATCGCCGCGTTGGCCGTCTCTTCCCAGATGCGGGCGAAGGTGGTCCAGCCATGCCGCTGCAGCAATGGTACAAACGCGCCATTCACGGTCAGGCGGCCTGAATCCCAGGCTTCCAGTGCAAATCGAGTCAATCCGGCGTCCTTGCTTGAATCGGGATACGATCTGGCGGTGGCAAAATTTTGTTCAGCTCGGTCGAGCTTGAGAAAATCTTAGAGGAATCTCTGAAAAGAGTCACCCTTCTCATTAGGGGCTAGGCAGTTCTGGGAATCTGTACTTCCTTTCGCGTCCCCAACGACCTCAGGAAGGCCAAAACACTTCAAGCACATCCGCCGGTCGGTCGATTCCCACAAATGCCTGTTGGCGGAAAGAGGGAACGCGAATGAAGTCTGGATGGATCTCGATTGCCGCGGCGATGTTCACACTGGTCTCGGGCTGTCAATGCTGCCCCTGGTTCGACCATTACGCCAATGTCGTTGATGACATCAATGACACGCACCTCTACGTCGACCGAATCTACAACCCTCGGTTCGACCTGACTCGTATGGGTAAGCCCGATTGGTGCAGTCCGCTGAATTCACACTTCTGCCGACGCTGCTGCAATAACGGTTGCTATGACCGGTACGACGACTGCTACCTCTATCCCCCCGTGACTCCCTACACGTTCCCGAGTCAGGTGATGCCACCACCGACGATTCGCACGAAGCGAGAAGAACGGAACATCGACGTCCAGATGATGGACGAACTGAACCCACTTCTCCCCGGCGAAGATCCGCTTCCGTCACCGTCAAAAACCGAATCGGATCGGAATAATCCCCCCGCTCCGACCCCAATGCCGTGATCGAATAATGCTCGACGCGATCACAGTACGACGGGGCTCATTCGAATCGCCGCCGAATCAGTGCGAGAACGAGGGTCACCTTCCTTCAACACTCGCGCTGTCTACTTCGCGTGGAGCGATTCTGTCTTTCGTGCGGAAGCCGAAGAAGAATCGCCATTTCGATTCGTGGGAATTTCGACACAGCCATCTGCCTTCGTAGTCATCCGCAACAAAAAGACGAAGCAGAGACATCGTCTCTCAAAACGGCCAAACGTGGACTTGGAACGTTCGCGAGTCCAATCCCCAAGCGAGTTCACGTGGTCACAACCGCGACGTAGCCAGTTTCGGCTGTTGATAGAATATGTCAATACGCATCCACCAGCTTATCGCTGACAATTGGAAGCTCGCAGGTTAGTCTCGATCGAAGTGGCACCACGAGCGGCACATCGTTCCAGAGAACGCGCCGCCGGACGAGCAGCACCGCAGGTTCGATCATTCGCCCAGCAGTTCTTTCGCGATCCGCTTCAGCACATCGCTTTCGATCTGGCGAACTCGTTCCCGGGTGAGTCCAAGTGTCTCACCGATCTCCTTCAGCGTCTTAGGCTCGGAGTCGTCCAAACCAAATCGCATTCGCACGATCGTCGCTTCACGCGGATCCATTGTCTCGAGAATACGGTAGACGTGCTTCAGGTTGTCCGCATCCAGCATATCATCGTCAGGAGCACGCGTACGCTGATCCGCGACCATGTCACTCATCTGCCATCCACCCTCATCATCATCCGTCTGAGGAATGGACGTGTAGAGCTGGATGGCTTCCTTGACGATACTGAGCTTCTTCTTGGGAAGCCCCAGTTCCTTCGCCACTTCTTCCTGGGTCGGCGGTCGCCCCAGTTTCTCGTCCAGTTGGGCAGTGGCGCGGCGCCACTTCGTCAGCAACTCGACCATATACGCAGGTATCCGGATCGTCTTCCCGGTGTTAATCAACGCGCGCTTGATCGACTGTTTGATCCAGTAGCTGGCATAGGTACTGAACCGCGTATTCATGTCCGGATCGAAGCCCTCAACAGCCCGAAGCAGGCCGAGGTTTCCTTCTTCGATCAGGTCCTGCAGCGGCAAGCCTTTATTGGTATACGCGCGGGCGATATTCACAACGAGTCTCAGGTTGGCACGAACCATTCGGTCCCGGGCGGCCGATTCACCGAAGGCTATTCGTCGTGCGAGTTCCTTCTCGTCTTCTGCAGTCAGTAGAGCAGTTTCGTTGATCTCTTGAAGGTAGGTTTCAAGGGGCGTTTGAGCTGCGGAAGAAGACTCGCGGTAACGGGTGATTCTGGCCATCTCAATGTGTCTGCCATTCAGGAGAGTCATCGGGACATAGACGCCACCTCCTGTGGCAAAACAATGCGGCTGGACAACAGCCCATCTCTGTTATCGGTAGAGCGCCGCGAAATCCTCTATCAGAGCTAACTCGACCGGTCGTTTCGATCAGAGAAACTTGGCAAGGGGCGCAAAAAAACGGCCCTTCGGGTGGTACCGAAGGACCGTTACTTTTTTCAAACAAACTCGCCTTCTTTTGCTTGACAGGCGACCGTTGAATCCGATGGGCAAGGGTCAGGCGACCGACTGCCCGTTTGTGACTATTCTGCGCCCCCGCCGAGGGTAAACAGCGGACCTGCGGATCCTTCTGTACCACCTTTCAGCTCTGTACGAGGCTTCGGAGGTGCAGCCGATTCGCTCGATTTCGCATCATCGGAACCACTCAAATCGAGATTCGATTTGCGGCTGAGACCGATTTTGCGATCTGTTGAATCAATTCGCAGAATGCGAACGTCAAGCTCTTGTCCGACTTTGACGAATGTTTCGGGATTCTCGACCTTCTGGTCTGAGAGTTCTGAAACGTGCAACAGGCCTTCGAGTTCTGGTTCCAGTTCGACAAAGACACCAAAGTTCGTGATCTTGGTAACCTTACCGACAACCTGAGCACCGGGCTGATATTTTTCGGGGATCGTGGTTTCCCATGGATCGCCAGCAAGCTGCTTCAGACCCAACGCAATTCGCTTGCGTTCCTGGTCGACCGAGATCACCTGGCAGGTAATCGGATCGCCCTTCTTCAGCATCTCGTTAGCGTGAGAAATCTTACGGGTCCAGGACATATCGCTGACGTGCAGCAATCCATCGACACCTTCTTCCAACTCGATGAATGCACCGTAGTTGGTAAGGTTGCGGACGGTACCACTGACGGAAGCACCGGGTGGGTACTTGGCAGCGACTTCGTCCCATGGATTTGGCTGAGCCTGCTTCATGCCCAGCGAAATTTCCTGCTTGTCCTTGTTGATTCCAAGCACAACGACGTCGACTTCATCGCCAGGATTGACGAGTTCGGTCGGATGATTGACGCGCTTGGTCCAGGACATTTCGCTGATATGGACCAGACCTTCGATGCCGTCTTCCAGTTTGACGAAAGCACCGTAGGACATGACGTTGACGACTTCGCCGCGGATCTTGGTGCCGACAGGGTACTTCCCTTCGACGTTGTCCCAGGGGCTCTTTTCCTTCTGCTTCAGGCCGAGCGCGATCTTTTCCTTGTCGCGATCGACGTGCAGAATCATGACTTCGACTTCCTGGTCGATCTTCACCATCTCGGATGGGTGACCGATACGGCCCCAGCTCATGTCGGTGATGTGCAACAGGCCGTCGATTCCGCCCAGGTCCACGAACGCACCGAAGTCGGCGATGTTCTTGACCGTTCCCTTGCGCAACTGACCTTCAGTGATTTCCGAGAGAAGATCCTTCTTCATCTTCTCACGCTGAAGTTCGATCAGGCGTCGGCGGGAAACAACGATATTTCGGCGTGATTCGTCGATCTTCAGGATCAAACATTCAATCGTCTTGTCGCGATAGAATTCGATGTCCTGGGGACGGCGGATATCAACCTGACTGGCTGGCAGGAAGACGTTGACGCCGATATCGACCAGCAACCCACCCTTGATTTTTCGCAGCACTTTTCCGGCGACGACATCGCCTTCTTTGTGCGTGCTGATGACCTTTTCCCACTCGCGGATTCGGTCGGCCTTCTTCTTCGAGAGCAGAATCAGACCAAATTCGTCTTCGATTTCTTCGAGCAGAACGGAGACCTTGTCACCGGCGACGGGGGGAACTTCCCACTCGTCGATTGGGACAATACCTTCGCTCTTATATCCGATGTCGATCAGAACCTCTTCGCCTTCGACGCGAACGACGGTTCCTTCCAGAACGGCGTTGACGTCGTAACCTTCATCGCGACGGTTGTACAGGTGATCAAGGCTTCCCTCTTCGAGGTGTTCCGCTTCAGCTAAAGAGATGTCAGCCGCCAGCTCGAGTTCTTCGTCGCTGATGTCAAATTCACGTAGTAGATTCCGATCAACCATACAATTCCCGCCGTACTGTTGCGGCAATGATCGAGTACGCCTCAGATCAACACCGTGGATCAAAGACGCGATCGTCCGCTGTCTTGAGCCAGGAAAGTGCCCAATTCGAATCTGTCGACGAATAACGACTTCGCCTTACCGCAGAATCGAAGAATGGGAAGTGTAGCAGAAATACAGACTTTTGGGCTAGTGGAAACCGGCGCAAACTACTTCAAAAAAAGGGGATTGGTCGGAGATTTTTCAATATTCCTGACATTTTTCCATTTTGATTCCATCTCGACTTAAGTTCCGGTGGGGATTCGCTTGCACGGGCTACGACTTCGACCGACAATTCGCCCCTCTGTACCGTTCGTGACACCATTGACGTTGTTCCCCACCAACTTCTCGCTTTAGATTGAGACTGCTTACCAAATGACTGATCCCCATGAACTGACTCGAATGCTGCAAAAGGACAACGGATCGAAGATCGTGTTGCTGGTAGGTGATGGTCTGGGTGGCTTGCCGCTCGAACCCGGCGGCAAGACAGAGCTCGAAACGGCCAATACGCCCAACCTCGATGCACTCGCCCGCCGTGGCACCCTTGGCCTCAGTACCCCGGTGCTCCCCGGCATCGCGCCCGGAAGCGGTCCCGGCCACCTGGGCCTGTTCGGATACGATCCCATCAAGTACCGAATCGGACGGGGCGTTCTTGAAGCTCTTGGTATCGATTTCGAACTCGGCCCCAATGACGTTGCCATTCGAGGCAACTTCTGCACCCTTGACGCCGCCGGCAACATCACCGACCGCCGCGCAGGACGCATCCCGACAGAAGTGGGCAGCAAACTCAGCGAGAAACTGAACCAGATCAAGGTTCCCGGCGCAGAAGTCTTCGTTCGCGCTGGTGAAGGCTACCGCACCGTGCTGATTTTCCGGGGAGAAGGACTGGGCGGCGATGTCGCTGACACCGACCCGCAAAAGACTGGCGTTCCCCCGCTGGAACCCGTCGCCCGTTCCGCCGGTAGTGCGAAGACTGCACAAGTCGCAGCCGAATTTCTGAAGCAGGCTCGGGTTGTCCTTAAGGATGATGCTCCGGCCAACTTCCTGACCCTCCGGGGCATCGACACAATGCCTCAGATCCCGAGATTTGAGGAAGTCTACGGCATGAAAGCGGGTGCCATCGCGGTTTATCCGATGTACCGTGGTCTCGCACGACTGGTCGGCATGGATATCCTCGATGCAGGCCATACTCTGGACGACCAGTTGACCCGCCTGGAAAAGTCGTGGAACGATTACGACTTCTTCTTCATCCACTGGAAGTACACAGATTCGTCGGGCGAAGACGGCAACTTCGCTCTCAAAGTCCAGCGGACCGAAGAGCTCGATACCGCAATCCCGCGCATTGCGAAACTTAATCCTGACGTCATCGTGGTGACGGGGGATCACAGCACCCCGAGCAAGATGAAGTCGCATAGCTGGCATCCCGTGCCAGTCCTGCTGTCGGCCGAAAACTGCCGCTTCGACGGTTCGACAAAGTTCGGCGAAACGCAGTGTCGGCACGGCGGCCTCGGGCAGTTTGAAGCGAAGCATCTGATGCTGCTCGCCATGGCACATGCGGGACGATTGGAGAAGTACGGCGCCTGATCCCACAACTCTAGATGGAAAGTGAAACGGTCCTTGATGAAACCAGCGCTCCAGGTTCTTCGTGGTACTTTCTGTGTGTGTTTCCTCCTCGTATCGGGAGGAGGGACACCACCACTTTCGGCCCAGTCGGTCACCCCTAAGGAGGAAGTCACTCGATTTATCGATAACTCCCTCCTGATTGCCCCGGAATACCCCTGCACGTGGCCGACTTATCCTTTCCCCCGCTTCCAGTTGAACCACCAACGGACGATTGGCCCGGATTCGGCCTACAACATTGATTCGATCTACGTTGACGGCAACACCGGGACACAATTGGACGTTCCGCCCCATTCGGTCACACGTCCCGATTTGAAAGGGCCCAAGTCGGGGCCGCTGGGGCTGGCTTTTACGGAAAAAATCGAAGCCTGGCAGTTTGGTGGAGAAGCCTGTGTGATCGACACACGGGAACTCCTGGATCAAGCCCCCAAGGGGGTCAGTCCTCTGGTGACATCCGAGTTCGTCAAGCGATTTGAGTCGCGACACCGCCACCTGCGATTCGGCGATGTGGCTCTGTTCCGAAGCGATTACTCTGATAAGTACTACCGCCCGTTCCCGGAAGGAACGCGGTTTATTTCGGATGTGATTGACCGAAAGGCCCCGGGCTACCCGGACCCCGATCCGGATTGCATGGAATATCTGGCAACACGCGGTGTCATGACTCTGGGGACTGACAGTGCCAGCATGGGCCCCCTTCCAACTCTTGCCGAACCGACTCACTACGCCGGCCTGCGACACGGGATGATCTGGACGGAAAGTGCGACGAATCTGGGCGAACTGCCCGAAACGGGTTCCTTCTACATCATGATGGGTCCGCGTCATCAGGGAGGTCCCTACAGCGAAGGTCGCGCATTCACGATTGCAGGAGGCGAGTTGCCTAAACGGTTGATAGACTCGGCGAGGAACAAGCGAGCCATCGACATTTCGCCCGTGCTGGCAGCCAATCTTCCTGTCACCCATCCAGGCTTCGGCACCGGACAACATCGACAGCCATATCTGAAAATTGATTTTCTTTACGCTGAATCGCTCGACTTGTGGCACCATGGTCACCTGATGGATGCCATGGCCGGTACACACGTCGTGCCACCCGCCTTCGCCCTTCCCAAAGCTGGCTCTCATCCCGAGTATGCCCCCGAGGTTCGTGGTTGGCTGGAAGAGTACGAACAAAGATTTGGTCCTCGCGGCACCAGCGATTTAACGGTCGAAAAGATCCCTCTGGAATGGACTTGCGGGCCCGTTCGTGTCATCGACGTGCGGTCACTTGTCGGCTCAACTGACGCGAAGTCCTGGCCAGCAAGTCCGAAAATCACCGCAGCGGTCATCCAGGCGGAAGAGCAGAAGTCAGGTCCACTCAAGCCAGGACAGGTTGTGCTGTTCTACACCGGACATCTTGACCGGCACTTCAAACCTGCTCCAGACGATGCCGGTGTCTGGGCTGATCCGCTGGCCGGAAAAAGCGAAGGCTGGCCTGTTCCCGATGCTGAAACGATCGTCTATCTCAAAAAGAAAGGGATCCGCTGCGTCGGGACTGATGCACCTGATCTCGGAGGTGTCGACCCCCGTCAGGCCCTCATGACCTATTGGGCTCTGGGATCTCACGAAATGGTTGGTGTTGAGTTCCTGTACAATCTGGGTCAAATTCCTGGCGATGGCTACTTCCTGTTCGCCCCACTCAAGATTCGTGACTGTCACGGCGGGCCAGGCCGGGCCATCGTCCTGCACTGATTGATCTGCCTGATGAAAAGTCGAATTTCATCATTTCGCTGAATGTCCTCGTCGGTTTTCAACCGTCGAGGACATTCGCCTTTGAGAACAATTCTTTTTCAATCATCGCTGACAGATCGAAGTTCGCCTGAAATGAGGCCACCCCAACATCAGCCCCCGGAGTTGCCGATACGAGCCGGTTCGATTCCGGGTCGTGCGTCTTCCGAAGTTCGCGGTCCCTGAATCGGTGCAATAGCTGCGTCTTCCGCACTTCGAACATCTTCGCCTCGAAACTTGATCTCACTGGCGACCAGGCCATCAAACTGCTCATCGGCGTCGACCGGCAGATACCGGTTCTCTTGAGGGCTGAATGTCGTCAACAGGACTGTCCCCGGTTCGACGACCGATTCATCCGCGTTCATCACAACCGAACTGGCAGAATCCTTCCGGATCTTGTCATCGTCGACGACGATCAATCCTGAATTCATGTCGGCCAGATGGAACACGGAATTCTTCGCCTGAATTTCAATCGGTTTTAACCCGGCAATCCGTGCAGATTCACCCGCCATCCACAGCAGAGGTCCGGAACTCCTGAGCGTTACGTGATTGAGTTCCAGCCGCATTGCTGCACCTTCACTCTTGGGCCCGAGTGCGAGGAACTCTCCCCCACCTGTTTTCAGTGTATTCTCGACCTGCACCCCTTGCGGCGTCTGTGCCAGCACGATCGAGACACCGTCGCCGTGAAAGACCGAGTTATCAACCATGATCGAGCTGGTGCCCAAGGTTCGGGACGAAGCAGGCTTCCAGGCGACAGCAGTAACACTCTCACCAACCTCACCATCTCGTTCCGATCCCTCCGTCCTTCCGAGAAATTCACAGTTCGAGATGCTGAGCTGATTGCATCGCACCATCACCATGGCGACCAGCGAGTCCGCGCCAGAGCGACTGATGGCGGAACGCCGAATCGTCACGTGCTGAAGCATGACCTGACTTGACGAAAGGGTCAACGGCGAGTTTCCAATCTGGATCTCTGCTCCCACTCCAGCCGCCCCGCGGATGATGAGTTGTCCTTCTGCCGCTCGGGTCGACGCTTCGTAGGGTCCGCGCTCCGTCAACAGCACGATGCCGTCCGAACTTGGGGCGGGTAACGGCAGCAGTCCTTTCACGGCAGTCCGCTTCGGTGAATCGACCGATTCCTCCTTGATCGATTCATGAACGCCGTTCGTTGGTGCGGCCGTCGTCGAGGCAACAGATTCCAGATTCCTGGCGATACTCAGAAGTTCGTTTCGCAGACCGTTTTCGTAGAAGGTCGCGACACCACCGACCAGAGCGAAAACCGTTGCGGCAGTCCAGACAATGCCACTCATCCGATCAGACGAAGGAGCTCCCATGAAGTGAGGAGCCGCACCGTCGAACAGACGTTTGAACTGTCGCAACCGGGAACGACTGTACGAACCGGCGCGTCCCCAATGTTGCAGAACCTCTTCGAAACTGCGGGGACGCATCTCCACATCGGGATCGGTCAACTGACGAATGGATTCAGCGAGTGCCACTGGAGTATCAGGTGCCCAGACTCTCACATCGTCGATGGTCCGCGTCTGATGCCCCGCAATTTTGGCGAGCGGATCAGCGGAAATGATGGGCGGCCGACCGGTCAGTAACTGCCACAGCACGCAGCCCAGCGAGTAGAGTTCGGTGCTGACTGTCCGGGAGGCCCCCGTCCCGATCAACTCGGGGGCAATTCCGTCGTAGTGATCCAGCGTCAGATCATCGTGAATGGTCATGAACGGGTGCAGTACCGGCTGGATGGCTCCGTTGACGAGTACCGCAAGACCGTTATCCGTGAGCCGGATGTTCGACATCCGAATGTCGCCGTGAAGAATCGATCGGGCATGCAAAGCCGAAAGACCTTCCAGCAGTTGCTTGCCAATTTCGAAGACGACTGTCGCGGGGAATCGACCTCGGCGCACAAGTAGCTGGTTCAGGGGCAGTCCGGGAACATAACGGCAGACCAGATCAACCGATTTCTGTTCGAGCGGCAGAACTTCGTTTGGAACAACGAGATTCGGATGCGCGAACCCCTTCATCTGCCCGGCAGCGATCGTCATCTCGCGATGAAGTTCCGAAGCACACTCTATTTCCACAAGCTGCCGCTTGATCACACAACGTTCTCGTCGATCGAGTCGTCTAACCAGCAGTGTGCAGCCTCGGTGACTTCGTCCGAGCTCATCGATGGTGACAAACGAGCCAACGCGGAGCGAGTCCCCTCGCCCGATTTCCAGTTGGCGGGCCTGATAGGGAGTCAAAAGGCGTAGTTGGACCAGCGAGTCAATCCAGACGGAATCGAATGCCGGCAGGTCCGACGCCAGTCGTTTCACGCGGCCGCGGGCCCGGCGAAGATCGCTGGGCTGACACAACTGGAGTTCTGTCAGTTGTCGAACCAGTTGTTCAGATGGTGGCTCATACACGACGAAAACATCCCTGAATGCGACTCGTCCGGTGACCCGCATTGCCGCTTTGAATTGAAACGACTCACAAGGCCACCATGACTTAGGAATCGTTGTCGCAGAATCGGGAAATTTGAGCAATACGCCAATGCGTATGGCAAGTTGATGGCAGCAATTCTAGGAGCGTGGACTTCACAAAGTAAACCCGCTGCTCGTTTCCTTAAATGCCTCAGCGGCGATTTCAGTCGCCGTGTTTACTCCGTTCTCTCAGAAGGTCACTGCAGCTTTTGAGCGAATTTTTCTCTTGCTCGGAAAGCGACTGCAATCCATGTTCGTGCACTTTGGCGAGTAGCGAGTCCAGTTCTTCTTCGACTTGTGCTTGCCGCGTTTGCTCGAGTTGTTCGCGTCTGACTCGTCGCTGTTCGCGCCAGCTTTCCAGCGGGCCGTGAAGAGATTCCCGAGTCGACACCGTATTCGATCGTTCAAGCGTCTCAGCATCATCCAGCAGGTCATCATCACTCGGTCCCGCTGCATCCAGTGCTTCAGCCAATTCCAGCTGGAAGTACTGGATGAGATTCATGGTCAGGACGAAGGTACCGATGAGCACCACCTGGCTGTTATCGAACGAGGCACCCCCAATCAGAATCAGCATCGCTACAAAGATTCCGATATTGATTGCGGTCCGATTAACGAACTCAGGAGCGATCCGGGTCAGCAGTGCAGCACGCAGGATGTGTCCGCCATCCAGGGGCAGGACGGGAAGCAGATTGACTAAAAGCCCAATCCAGTTGGCCGTGAACAGGAGCAGTCCGATGTCCTGCCAGATGGTTGCAGCCTGAAGTGAGCCGATCGGCAAGACAAACGGATTCAGCGACGACGGCAATGTCTGTGGTGCGTACCATCCTGGAAAGGCAAACAGGCAGATCAGCAGGTTGAGAGCAGGTCCTGCCGCGGCAGTGAGTCCCATCCCGAAGGCCCCGCGCGCCGGGCTGACTTGAGCGAGACCACCGACGGGAGTCAGCAATACCTCATCGGCTCGCCCACCGGTCCAGCGAGCAGTGAAGACATGCGCAAATTCATGAAGAAGGACGCTCAGCAGCAGCAAACCCGAGAACGTCATCCCCAGCGTGAAGCCATATCGCGGACAGACGACCAGGGGGACGATTGCCAGCCAGATACTCAGCCGCACATGGGTCGAAAACAGACGCCCTGCGGAAACCGATAGATGCATCCAATTCAGACGGTCGTTCATTGCTCATGCACCTCGAATCGGGCCACAAACCGCTGAAGTCCTGCGAATCGCCCTCGCCGGGTCGGGCTCTTCATGTGGTTCGCCTTAGTATCGTAGCCCTATCCCAGCTTGCCGACAATCGTCCATTAGCCTTTACAGTAGCGAATTCCAGCGTCGCCAGAAATCGCCGCCGGATGTCTTTAACGTAAGCAAAAAACGGAACCTATCGAAGTCGAAGACTGGTTAAACAAGGTGGACTTTAACCCCACCTCGGCACTCATTTTTGACTCGAGATCAGCCCCGATTCGGGACTGCTTGCAGTCGCATACAGCTTGCGGGGAATCCTTCCTGCACCGGCTGCAAGATGCCCCGCACGGCAGGCGAGCCGCATCGCTTCCGCCATCTGCGGTGGGTTTTGCGCCGACGCAATCGCCGTGTTCAACAGCACTCCATCACAGCCAAGTTCCATCGCATAAGCGACATCACTGGCGGTTCCCACCCCCGCATCAACGATCACAGGATAGTCGGGGTCATCCGCCTTCAAGTACTCCAGGCAGATGCGAATGTTATTGGGGTTCAGCACTCCCTGACCGCTTCCAATCGGACTACCTGCAGGCATCACTGCAGTGGCCCCCGCCTCTTTCAAACGGCGCGCCATGATCGGGTCATCTGAAGTGTAGCACAGCACCTCAAACCCATCCGCGACGAGTTCCCTGGTTGCTTCCAGGGTTGCAACCGGGTCCGGCAAGAGTGTCTTCTTGTCGGCCAGAACTTCCAGCTTCACCCAGCTCGCACCCGGATTTTCGAGTCCGAGCAGGATCTCACGACCGAGCCTGGCAGTACGGACAGCGTCGTCTGCGGTGAAGCACCCTGCGGTGTTGGGCAGAATGGTGTACTTCGACAGGTCGATGAAATCGAGGATATTCCGGCCGGACGCATCCACGAGTCGTTCACGTCGGACGGCGACGGTAATTACATCGGCCCCACTGATCGTCAGGCACTCACGCATCAGTTCGAAGGTCTCGTACTTGCCAGTCCCGACGATCAGCCTTGACCGGAGTGAGTGTGTTCCCAGACGCAGCGGTGCACCATTTTGTTCTGTCATCGTCGCGGTTCAGCCTCCACCAACAAGAGTGACTATTTCGATTTGATCATGAGCGGCAATTTTCGTCTGGCTATGCTCGGCCCGCGGGACAACTCGTCGATTCAATTCCACCGCCAGAAACCGGGGATTCAGCTTCAAACTGGCCAGCAGCTCAGCAACTGTCAAACCAGGTGCAACAGACTGTTGTTCGCCATTCACAAGAATCGAAAGCATGATGGTCGGCTAAGTCGTATGTGAGATGAAGAAACCCGGTATCCAGGACACCGGGTTTACGTTTTTCTGATTGCGTGAAATATCAGATCACCAATTGTCTGTCACGTTTTCGATATCGACTCCGGAGACGTATGCCCGTAATGCACCATTTCGCGTGGAAACGGCCTTAAAGACATTCAGGTCCACCTTCTTGGAGACGACCTTCGACGAACCATCGACGAGTGCAAAGCAGGCCAGATCGTTATGACCGCTGCCAAAGCTGAAAAACTGGAGAGGGGCTGAATTCGCTGCGGTGGCTGTCCAGTAGGCATCCCACACATCGGGATGTGCTGGATCGTCCCAGACACGAACGCAGCAACTGAAGCCATCCGCCCAGAAACCGTACAGGCTGTCGCCGAGAATGATCGTGTTCGACGTACCATCGGTCACGTCCCCCATCCGCACAGAACTGCCATCGTAGAGCATTCCATTCGGAACCTTCGGGGCGTTGTTGGCTGCGGTACTGGTGTCGTAGGCCCCCATATTTCCACGGTAGGTGGCATAGGCCCAGCCCTGAGACATTCCCGAGCCGGGTCTGGACGAGGGAAGCGAGTTAGCACTGGGGCAGCGGTATGACTGAATCGTTGTTCTCAGATACTGTTCATTCGGCGACGCAACATTGTTAGAGCCGAACTTGGGCTGAGCGAAGTCGATATTGATCGTTCCCTCACCCATTTGCGACAGGATGAACGAGTGCCAGCCCCATTCGGGAGCCATGTACCATTGCGTGACGGTCGTCTTCATTTTCTGTCGATTCAGCACCGTATCGACGATCGCCGGTTCGGGCAGAGTTCCAATCTGGCCCCCTCCCGTCCCTGGTTGAATGAACCCCGAGGGGAAGCACCGGAAGGCACTTTCATAGTTGTGCATCGCGAGCACAATCTGCTTGAGATTGTTCAGGCACTGCGCCCGCCGTCCTGCTTCACGTGCCTGTTGTACCGCGGGAAGTACCAAGGCGGCCAGAACTGCAATAATCGCAATAACGACAAGCAGTTCGATCAACGTAAAGCCCTGTCGTGCGGGCCGGCTGGCGCAAACGTGACGACGAATCATAACGTGATTCCTTGGGATTGAGCGGCGATCATTGTGTCGTCGTCGCCATCTGATTCAGACGTATCCGTCCATGAATGACACTGACGCTACTGAGTGACGCTAACAAAACAAGAGGCAGTTTTCAAACCCTGACTTCAACCTGACTGGAAATTCGTCCATCCACCTTCAGTTCAAAGTTCAATGACCGACGAGAACGCCCGATCACCAGAAATGGCCAGCCAGTCCGCTATTGGTTAAGTCGGTATAAGTACTCACCCGACTTCCGGACGAGCAGAACCCCCTCGTCTTCCCGATTGGCGAACGACTCGACATCAATTGTCTTCGGATCACGGTAGCCAAGATTGATCCGGCGACAGGTCTCTTCCGGAATCCCGCTGGCCAGTGTGACCTGAACTCGCGGCGTCTCAACGCCGTTTTCGTAGGTGCCGCCCCCACGAACATGAGTCGAATGCGCCAGCACACCCCAGGGGTAATCTTTGAACCGATCCCACTGCTTGGTGAAGTAGTCGCGAACGTGGTAGCCCACCTGTTCGATCAACTTGCCATGCGTCACCGAGATTTCGTGCAGATGCGGCGCATAGATAATCAATTCGCCCCCATCGGCCACGACCGGTTCCATCTTGTACATGCATTTCCCGGCCACCCACAGTTCGTCGTACATCGGGGGTGCACACGAGAGAACCTGTTTGAACGGCCGATCGTAGCGCTTGATGTGAACCTGGCTCGAGAGATCCGCCGCATTGCTCCATGCACTCTCCGGAGTCCCGTAATAGAGTCCATGCAGACTGTTGTCAGACGAGACCACAAACGTGATCGCCCGTCGCGTCTGGGGAATCATCGACGCAGCAGCATCGACAACGCGGCGCACTGGTGTATCCTTTACCCCGATGATCCCTGCGTTGGTAATCAGGGCTCCCAGCCAGTGGAAGAAGTTCAGAATTTCCGGTCCGCCGATTCCCGGGAAAAAGTATTTATTCCCCCCCGAGAACCCGACCACCTCGTGCGGAAAAACCGGCCCCAGTACCAGCAGCAGGTCGTAGTCCTTAATCCGCGAATTGATCTGGACTGGAACTTCCAGCGACAGCAAGCCTCCAGAAAGTTCTTCGGTTTCCTGCTTTGTCAGCGTCCCCAGCGTCAGCAGCCGTTCCGGTCGGTCCCATTCATGGTTAAAGGCCTGCAACTGATAGAACAGCCGACGTCGCTCGTCATCGTCAATCCCGAGCAGACGTGCGATCTGTGAGTCGGACATGGGGGGATGAGTTCCCAGAGCGACGAGCACATCCAGCGACTGACAGTGGGGACGAACCTCTCGAAACAGGGCGTCGAACAACAGTGGCAGCGGCGCTGTTCGAGTGGCGTCAGGGACGATCAACAGGACTCGCTGACCGACAAAGTCATCCTTCGGCAAGGCGTTAAACCACTCACGGACCTGAAATGGCGAAAGCGAAGGGATGGATTCTGGCATTGAATTTCGTCTGAGAGAGATTTCTGCAAGACACGAAACACGGTCCGCATTTATAGCAATTTCGGTCGCGACTCCAACTCAACGCGGAACGACAAAGCCCGCGCAATTGAACCCCGGTTTCATCGACGGTCACGACTCGTTCAGCCACTCCAGCGCCTGATCATCGTCCGTTTTTCGTGCGGGACTATCTGTCAGACGAATGGTCGGAGGCGTGATGGCATCAGGACTGGGCAGGGGATACGAGGGAGACGGAGGCCGCTGAGGGGGTTGTTTTCGTTTGCTGCTCCGTCCCACATCCAGGCCGGCTTTTTCGAGCAGACTCATCTCAAATGGATCGACGTCTTCGATCGTCGGAGGAACACCGTTCGGATCGGGAGTGTACTGAATTTCGAATGGGTGACGAGCGAATGCCAGGGTGTCACCGGACTGGAGAAATCGCTCTTCGATCCTTTCGCCGTTGACCTTTGTCCCGTTACGACTGAGGTCCGTCGCCCGCCAGTAGCCGTTGATGTATTCCAGACGGCAATGATGGGACGAGACATTCGCAAAATCCAGCCGGATATCGCAGCTGGGACGACGGCCTACAATCAATTGAGGCTTGAGCAGAGGAATCGGATCGCCACCACCAACCGGAACGAGAAACCCCAACATACAGAATTGTCCCTTCATCGTTCACAAGGCGGTGCGGTAAATCAACGACCTGCGTAAACCGACGCGGCCCCCCACGCCACCCTGGAGGCGGATGGGACGAGAGACCTTGTCCCTGCATTTTCGCTGTATTTTTCGGAGCCCGCAATCAAAAGTGTCGGCAATCACTTCGACAGATTCAATACAAAAATTGATTTCTTTGCGAACTGCCGGAATCTGCAGAACTGCCAACCAGAACATCTTCCAGCCCCGCGTCTCGCGACGGGCTGACGGCCGGTTCCTCGCCATGAACAGCGTGGTGAGTAGCCTCACTGTGATCTTCGGAAAATGGCCAGAGGCATTGAGCACCTTCGTGGGCATCTTCATGAGCATCTTCCTCGTCCCCCCCGAATTCTGGGGAGGTCGTCTGCTGCGGCGCAGAATCGCTCCACTGCGTAGCCTCCGTTCCCGACTTTGTTTCCTCTGCTGCCAATTCTTCCCGCAACCAGTTGGGCATCGATTCCCGGTAGATCCCCAGCAGATCTCCCTCAGGTGAAACCAGCGGTTCCTCAAGCAATTCTTCACAGGCGGGTCCGTCCTGGCCGGGCAGGGACCAGAACCACTGATTTTTCACTTTCATCGCCCGGCATCCCAGGCTCTTGAAAGCACGCCGCAGCGTGGAATAGCTGATGTCGTAGTAGCTGGCGTTGCTGCGGATCCAGATTGACGACGCGCGTCCCGGTGTCAGTTGATCCTTCAGCCATCGTGTCACCCGCTGAATCTCGTAAACCTCTTCACGGACCAGCGGATTCTTCAGTTTTACAGCCATTTGATGCTGATAGTCAGCACTCGAGAGGGCAACTGGTTCGCTGTTCCAGACAAGCCTCCCTTCGTCGATCACGAAAGCCCGTCCGGCGGGAGTCGCCGTGAGGTTGGTTTTCACCGGGAGCAGAAGCCTCTGGCCTGGATGTTCCAGGTCCTCGGCCGCCAACAGGACAGAGCGTGCGGCATTCATTAGTTCGTGATAGGCAGCACATCGAATGCGACTTCCTGTTTTCGCAGTGACGTTGGTCACCACCAGTACCGCAGCACCTGTTCGATGAGCCAGTTCCACCAGCCGAGACACGACCTCAACGCGGTCTCGCCTGTTGTCCGTCGGCCCTAAGAACCGATCAATCGGATCGATGACGATTAACCCGATCTCTTCCCCCGCATCGGCGAGTTCTTCCAATGACTCTTCCAGGCGCGACAGATCCTGCTTCAGCCGAAACAAGCGGGGTTCACGACACTCCGTTGCCGGCGGACAATCTTCAGCCGCAAGGGACGACTCGTCCGTCGACGAGACACATCGGCTGTCACCCGGTTCGCTCCCCCTCAGCACATACACACACCGCGTATTGCCCCCGGCGGCGGCCAGGCGCGGCAGTACGGTATCGTCCGCCGCATCCTCGGCCGACAACACGACCACCGATCGGGGCCGCTTTTCGAAACATCGTTTGCTTCCGTACTCATGGTCAGCTTCGCCGTGCCACCCCTCGCTGCCGGGAGTTCCAGACACAGAACCCGTGCCCCGTGTCACCATGGCGGCCAGGTGCAGAGCCAGAAAACTCTTACCGATTCCCGGCTCACCCGTCAGCAGCGACAGCTTGCCGAACGGAATGAGCCCCTCGCAGGCCCAATCGATCGACCTCGGCGTCACGTCTGACAACCTTTGCAAAAGTGCCTGTGCCACCATTTTCGATCCTCCTTGCGCGACACCAACAACACGACACCCGACGACTCCGAAACTTATCGTACAACACAACTTTTTTTTCCGCAAGACCAATTTGGCTGATGAGCGGCTTATGCAAGACGCAGCGATAAACGGACTGGCAGTTCGAGAATCGTTTCCACGAGAAATCCGAGTCAGGCACTGCCAACACCAGGAACCGAAAAGATCTCGTTCGGCACGGGCCGCTTCGGTTTCAACCCGCTGAGTGTGTGTCCGATCCCGGCGAAACGGCCACTTCTGCAGGGCTCGCAGCCCGACAAACAGACCTGGGGTGACGACGCAATCTGACCGTAGGGCGAGCCTCAGCCTTCAACGCTTGAGCGGCGGTTGAAAGCAAACTTTCCGACACAGCCGCGAACGAATTCGGAGCATTCGCGACCGCGTCCCGAGAGGCCGGATCGCCCCCCTGCAACACACACTGCGCGGCACCGATTGAAAACAGACACCTCGGCCGCGGTTGGATCTGCCACGTCCATCGTGCAGAAAGAACTCTTCGGGAGACTTGCTACTGCGTCAGAGTCCTCTGTATCGACCACAGACGGAGGGGCTTCTCGTATTTTTATGGAGAGAACGAGAGCACTGGAAAATCCAGGACAATCACGCCGTGACGCACGATTTTCCCTGCCCCTGATTTACACACATGGAAAGTGGCGAGGCATGTTCCAGACTGCCCCAAGGATCCCGGCCACTTCCTATGGCCTTTTACTCTGGCTTCTTGGTTGCCGTCAGCCAGACAGAATCGAGTTGAACTCCGAGGCGACCGGGGACCCTGGCGGATCGTTCAATCTCTCGCGGCATGGTCGTAGCCCCCATGATCCGGATTGGACCTGAAAACGCTTCGCCATTGGAAGTGAGCGTCAGCTTCACTTCTCCTGCGCTCGGACCAGACGGCTCAGAGATCACCGCAGATCCGGTGACACTGGTCGGAAGCCCGGCCGCCTGAATTGTCACAGGTCCCACCGCCTCAGCCGCGGACGCCCGTCGGATAATCTTGACGGTGACTTCCGTCGGCTTCTCCGGTTCCAGCACGATCGAATCGCTGGCCAGTGAAACTTCGAAGTCCGCCTGCTCGTTCCGGATTGTCAGCAGATACCAAGCGCGGTCTCCACCTTTCCGAAAGCGATCTCCCACCGTGACGATGTAGTCCCCGTCGTGGGCCGCGGTATGTCCGATAATCGAATCTTTGGTGGGTCCCGAATCATCCACGTCGGCAACGACAGCCCCGGTCGGATCGGTCAGGGTTAACACGGGATCGAGTGTCAGGTCCAGACTGCGGGCTTCGACCGAAATCAGAATCTGCTGTCCTTTCTGGAGTGGAAGTCGATAGCGATTTGGAACCTTCGGCCGCTTCAGGCAACCTGTCAGAGAAACGGGAACCGTCACCGGGAACGGTTCGCGGTCTTCCAGCGAAGGCTGATCCGTCACCGCGGGATAGGGTGTCAGACGGACCCGCGTTGCCAGCGAGAAATCGGGCAGGGAGGCAAAACCGATGCGGGCATCGGGTGAGCGGCGCAGGTCATCGCTCAGTTCGTATTCCTGATAATCACCCAGCCTTGCCCCCCCGAATGGAACCACGTTCAACAGGGACTGCGCGGGAAGATTCCACCCAGCGATGCTCGGTTGGCCCGGGTCGGACAGCGGGACCGACAACGGCACGGCATGAGTCACCAGAGGTCCGGTCGTTAGCGTCAGCCGGTAGATCAGATGGGCCCCCCCCGTGAACCGGATCGACGAATCCGGTTGGGATGGAAAGGCGAACATGCGGACGATGTAGGTTCCGTCCTTCCGGGCGGTGAATGTCAGCCGGGGGTCCAGCTTCAAGTCGTCATGATTCTCGGCCAGTACGATTCCGTCCGGAGACGCGACCTGCAGAATCGAGTCCATCGGAGAGCCGAGACGGGTGTTAGCATCAACGGCCGCAACCAGCGTCTGACCTGCGGTCAATTGAACGGCATAACTGTCGACATCTGCCCCATCCTTCAGAGCGGCGTTCACCGTCATGGGAAGCTGCTCGACCTTCGTCGCGTCCCCCAATCGATTATTCGGCTCGGTCTCGGTGAGTTCAGGATGACTGCCGATCAGGAATGGAGCAACAGCCGAAGCTCCTTCCGCGTCGTAATAACGAATCCAGACCCGGTCGGCCATCAGGTCAGCCGGGATCGTGATCTCGATCTTGCCCGACTCGGCTGTCGGTACCGCTTCAACCCCCGGAGCCCAGATCTTTACTCCCGGCCAGTTGTACGTGCCGGCACTGGTGACAACCACCTTCGATCCGCGCTGGCCCCCTGCCGGAAACAGGTGCGTCAGTGTCGGTGGGGCCGCCTCCGCCGCCGGGGCGAAGCAAAAAGCCAGGCCCAGGCAGGCCCCCAGGAAAAACCTCTGACTGGCTTTTCCGAGCCGACTTCCGCACGAAGTTCGAGTTTGATTCGACAAAAAACGCTGAGCAGGATCGCGATACCGACAGGTCATAACAGTCACTCGTCCTCACCGACAGGTTGCCCCAGTCCGATTCAATTACATCAATTCCGCGATGGGGCGAGAATCGCTGACCAGGTGTGTTGGCCGACCTGCACCGTTGTAAAGGATCTTGTCCGGATCGATTCCCATCTTGAGATAGACGCTGGAAACCAGATTCTCAGGTGCGTACACCTTTTCCACGGCCGCGTAACCGCGTGGGTCGGTCGCTCCGATGACCTGACCGCGAGGAGTCCCGCAACCGGCTGCAAGGATCGAGATGGCACTCGACCAGTGATCACGGCCCGGTGTCGTCGATCCCGGCAAGGTGGAGATCGCCGGAGTACGTCCGAATTCTCCCATGACGAGAACGAGCGTCGTTTCGAGCATACCACGTTGATCCAGGTCATCGATCAGCGTGGCAACGACTGAATCCAGATTCTGCCCCTTCTTTCGGAAAGCGGGGAAAATATCTGAGTGATGGTCCCATCCCCCGTTGTAAACGGTGACAAAGGGGACTCCCGCTTCGATCAAGCGGCGTGCGAGCAGTGCCTGCTGACCGAACGAGTTGCGACCGTAGGCCTGTCGCACTTCATCGGATTCACGATGGATTTCGAACGCCCGCTGGGCGACGTCCGATGTCATCAGCGAGACAGCCTGCTGGAAGTTCTCGTCGGTCCCCACGACCGGATCCCCGGCCGCTTCATGGTGATAACGGACGAACTGGTCCAGCCTGGCCCGCATGCTGCGTCGACTTAACGCTCGAGCATCTTCCAGATCACGAGGAATCGTGACATCGCGAACGCTGAACTTCTCGTTGTTGGGATCGTCGCTGATCACGAAGGGAGCATGACGAGCCCCCAGAAAGTTGGGTCCCCCTGAACGGGCCATTTCCGGCAGTGAGAAGTACGGTGGCAGTCCGTCTTTCGCTCCTCGTTCATACGACACAACCGATCCCATGCTGGGATGGAAACTGACGAACGCACCACAACTGACGGGGATTCGGGTCGGAGCCCCCGTCGTCATGTAATGGTTACCCGCACCATGATTGTTCTGGTCATGACGAACCGAGCGAATGACCGTCAGCTTGTCGCTGATGGCGGCCAGTCGCGTCATATTCTCCGAGAACAGGACACCGGGAATCTTGGTCTGGATCGGCTGGAAATCGCCGCGAATTTCTGACGGAGCATCTGGCTTGGGATCGAAGGTTTCGAAGTGACTGGGGCCGCCATCCAGCCAGACCAGAATACAACTGGTCTTCGCCGGTGCGATTGCGGAGGCACCATCATGGGCCCCTACGCGGGCCCGCAGTGCATCGACGAATCCGCCAGCAAACAGGCTGCCCAAACCGAGCTTCAGGCAGTCGCGACGTTTCATACCTTCGCAGTTTCGATTGATCGTCATGGATGTAGGGTTCCTTCTCTCGTGTCTGGCTTATCCGATGTTCTTTTTAATCAGTCAGTTCAGTCGATAAACGAGAACTCGGGTGTGTTGATCAGCGTCCAGAACAGATCCTCGATCGCGCGTCGTCGTTGATCTCCTTCGGGCAGATACTCTAGCGCCGCCAATCGTTCTTCTTCTCTCGGGTTGCGGTTGTAAATCAGCAGATATAACTCATCGACAATCTCAGCGTTCGACTTGTCGCTGGCGGCCAGCTTCGCAGGTCGAGCTGTATCAACACTCAGCTTTCGATTCAAAGCCGGTGAATTCATTAAATGCAGAATCTGAGGAGTTGTCGATTCGGATGACCGTTCGCAGGGGGGATCCTGGTTCAAATCCGGCCGACCGAAGGTATCCAGGAAGACCGATGAAGCCCGGTAAGTCCACAACTGCATGGCCCGTGACCCCGGCGGCATGGCCGAGAATTCTTCTTCGACTCCCAGCACATCGTTCACGGCGTCCAGCAAGACCTCGGCCCGCATCCGTTGACGGTAATACCGTGAAAAGTTTTTGACATCAGAGACATTCCGCTCGGTCGGAACAGAACTCAACCCGAAGACGTACGAGTTCGCGATCGTGCGGATCAGCTTCTTAATATCGTAGCCCTGCTGCTGGAACTCCCGCGAAAGATGTTCGAGCAATGCTTCGTTCGTGGCCGGATTGGTGGCTCGCAGGTCGTCGACTGGATCAACCAGCCCTCGCCCCATGATTTCAGACCAGATCCGATTCGCCATAACTTTGGGGAAGTAGGGATTGGACGAATCCGTAATCCAGGCCGCGAGGACTTCACGCGGATCATCTTCCGGCCCCAGGGTCAGGGGAACACCCGTCAATGTTTTCGGAGCGACCGGCAATCCCGTGCGACCATGTAGCAGTTGACCGGAAGGCCTCGTGAAAATGACCTCCTCACCACCCGAAATCGGGGGTGACAGGCCTTCTCCCTTGCGGCCAACCCGAGAGAAGAAGGAGGCAAAGCCATAGAAATCATCCTGGCTCCAGACTTCAAACGGATGGTGGTGGCACTTGGCACATTCCAGCCGCACTCCCAGAAATAACTGGCTGACAGACGAGGCAATCTCGATCGATTCAGGACGGTCGCGGAAAATGACCGTCGCTCCGTTATTCCAGGTGCTTCCCTGAGCGGTCAGCAGTTCACGGACAAACTGGTCGTAGGGAATGTTCTGGCGGAAAGCTTCGCGAAGCCAGGCATCGAGGTTCCAGACCGATTTGATCCCTGCCCGGTAAGGGTTGGGACGCAGCAGGTCGGCCCACTTGTTGGCCCAGAAATCTCCGTATTCGGGCCGTTCCAGCAGACTGTCGATCAGGATCCGTTTCTTATCCGGATTCGTGTCAGCCAGAAATGCTTTGGTTTCTTCCTGCGTCGGAATTCGTCCAATGATCCGCAGCGTCGCCCGCCGCAGGAAGGTTGCGTCAGACGCGGGAGCCGATGGCAGCATCCCCAGCAGCTTCAGCTTTTTCCATACCAATTCATCGATGGTGTTATTCACCGGAAGCTGCGCGTAGGCCTCATCGGGGACGTTCCCCGGCAGAGGAATCGTGACGTTGCAGACGGCAATGTGATTCATGTACCGCGCCATGATAGCCGCTTCGCCCGGAATGGGCCCTGCCTGCACGATGCCGTCCCCGGCGGGAGCAATCGCCGCAATCGTTTTATCGTTGGTCTGATAGGCACTGGCTTCTGTCACATCGCGACGAAACCCGTTTGAGTATTCGGCAATCACTCGCAGGGCGAATTGCTCTTTGGGTCCCAACGAGTAGCTCGACGGTTCAATCTGCACGCGAACCAGTTGAGGGGCGTCCTCCGGAGTCCGCAGCATCCCTCCCTGAATCCAGGCGACAATTTCGTTGTAAGGAGGACTGTCGATTTCAAACCGTTTGCCGCCACCATGAGGAATCTGCCCAACGGCTTTTCTCAGCAGCAGACTCTCTTTTGCGGCGACCGGAAATACTCGTCGCCCTCGCCCTTCACGTGCCAGGGCCGCATAGTCGAAGTCCGAATCGAATCCCAGCAGCGACAGCGCGAAACCGTTCTGGCCGCGCGATTTGCCGTGACAGGGACCCGAGTTACAGCCGTAGCGCGTCAGCAGCGGCTGAATGTCGGATTCGAACGTGACGACGGACGAGTCATCGTCGGCAGCATGACAACGATCGACCGCCCCGAACAGACTCAGGGACACAGCGCCAATCATTGTTACTGCAACAGCAACGGACCAGGGTTTTCGTAGACTTCGTCGCACAGCTTTAACCAACTCTTCTTGAATGCATTGCGCACTGGTAACCAGTACGGAGGAGGGAAATCGAGGAATCTCACTCCACCCATGAATGGTAGTTTATCGGAATGAGACTCGCTTGAGAAAC
The DNA here is from genome assembly GCF_041860085.1 of Schlesneria sp. DSM 10557. NCBI lineage: Bacteria > Pseudomonadati > Planctomycetota > Planctomycetia > Planctomycetales > Planctomycetaceae > Schlesneria > Schlesneria sp. DSM 10557. Next base: position 6,936,020 of record NZ_CP124747.1, on the reverse strand, counting down.
ATAATTTCGTCTTTCAGGACCCCTGGTTCGGGTCGGCGCAGATTTGACGGCAACTTGCAGCACGCAGCTTGAACAAGCGCAAGCTACACGCACTGAATACGTTAAGAGAAACCTTGCGCAGCATACCACACACGACATGCACATACAGGCAGTCCAGGTGAGATCAGATTTCCCCGAACGGGTTTCGGAAATTGGACAGCGAAGTCCAACTGGACACCACCTTCCGCCACGTTTCCCAGGCCCGACGCCCCCCTGGGGGTGAACCGGCTATCGGCTGACGGAGATCGATTGGCGAAACTGCGACATGCTGAAAGCAAAGCAAACGATTCCGATGGCGGCCACAGTTGCGAACTGAGGCCACACGGTCTCCAGCCCCGCCCCTCGAAAGATGATCGCCTGGGAGAACGCCACAAAGTGACGGGACGGGAAGAAAAACGTAATGTAGCGCAGCCATTCCGGCTGGCTTTCGACAGGAGTGGTTCCTCCCGAAAGCAATTGCAGCACGATGTTGGTGAGAATGACCAGCAGTGCGAACTGCGCCATCGACCGGGCGAGGGTCCCGAGAAAGACCCCCAGGGCGGTCGCGAAGAACAGATACAGCACCACACCAAAAATGAGTAGCAGGGGTGAACCGGCGATCGGCACATGCAGCGTCATTCGCACGATCAGCCCCAGCGACGTGGCGACTGCGAAGAGAATCACCAGACCGTTTGCCCACACTTTTGCCAAAGCAATCTCATAGGCGGTCAAGGGCATGGTCAGCAGGTGTTCCAGCGTCCCCCGCTCCCGTTCGCGAATCAGCGCGGCACCGGTCAGAATGACCGAAATGGTCGTGATCTGATTAATAATCATGACGACGCTGGTGAACCAGGACGTTTCACCATTCGGATTGAATGCCTTGGTGACGACGAGATTCACGGGTGCAGAAACTCGATTGTCTGTGCGCCGGAGGAACGACGACGTCCGCTGAGTAATAATGTTGCGGATGTAACCTGCTCCGATGCTCGCCTGACTCATTGCTGTCGCGTCGATATTGATCTGAATTTCGGTCCGGCGTCCGGCAATCAGATCCTCTTCAAAACGTGGAGGAATGGCGACGACGAACATATACAGTCCGCGATCCATTCCCGTATCGGCTTCCGCCGGTGCGATCTCGACCGGTCGCTTGAAACGGGGTGGATAAAAGGCATCGATCAATTCGCGCGAAAGCGTCGAATGATTCTCGTCGATAAACGCCAGCGACGCATTATTGACTTCGGACGAGACCCCTCGGGCAGCGGTAATGATCGAGAACGTAAACGCATGAATGATGAACGCGACCAGTACTGGGTCACGCAGCAGACTGCGAAACTCTTTCGTTCCTAACCAGAAGATGTTTGACAGGTGCCGACCCATTATTTCTCCTGTCCCGGTAAGGCCGCCACACAGATACTGAGCAGGACCGGAACAAAAGCCAGCAGTACGACCAGATCCAGCAGCAGCGACCCCAGTCCCAAACCCTTCGTGAACGCTCCGACACTCGCATGCATATAGTAAGTCGTGGGCCAGATCGTCCCTAACATCTTGGCAGAACCTTCCAGTGTTGATACCGGTTGCAGCATGCCTGAAAACTGAATTGTCGGAATGATCGTCAGAATGGCCGTGATAAACACGGCAGCGACCTGACTCGATGTAAAGGTCGAGATCAACATTCCGATCCCTGTGGTCACGATCACATACGCCAAAGCACAGAGCGTCAGGCCGATGAAACTGCCCTTGATCGGAACGTCGAAGATAAAGATCGACATCAGAATCAGAATGACGTAGTTCACAATCGAGATAGCGACATAGGGCAATTGTTTCCCCAGCAGAAACTCAACCTTCCGCGTGGGAGTCACATAGAAGTTGATGATCGATCCGAGTTCCTTTTCGCGCACCACGCTGACGGCCATCAGAATCGACGGGATTAGAATCAGAATGATGGGAGGAACGCTGGGCACAATCGCATAAATACTCTCGAAGGTCGGGTTGTACATGAATCGGGCTTGAATGTCGGCCGAGATCTGGCTCGCGGCGGTGCCCCCTTCCGGCTGCAGACTGGCATACTCGGACACGCTGTTCGCGTTCACCCCTTCGACGTACTGCTTGATGGTTTCTGCCCGACTTGGGTTGGCTCCATCCACCGATGCCAAGACTTCGGGGACGCCGCCCCGTTTGACCTCGCGGCCAAAGTTGGGAGGGATTTCGATCCCGACCTGAATCTGGTTGGCAATCAACCGTCGGTGCACTTCGTCGGCACTGGCGGCCGGAGCTCGCCGCAGGAAGTACCGGGAACCTTCAAATTGGGCGATATAAGCACGACTCTCGGGGGTGTCATCCCCATCCATCGCCGCGAACGGAATGTCTTCGACGTCCATGGAAATTCCCAGACCGAAGACAAACATAAGCAAGGCGGACCCGATGAACGCAAACGCCAGACGTACGGGATCACGCAGGATTTCCAGCGCCTCGCGACGGCTGTAGGCCAGCATGCGGTTCAGCGACACGCGTGACCCCACCTGGTGGGCGGCCGGTTGCACCGATCCCCCCGGAACCGATTCGGCCGCGAGTTCCCTCGAGGCGTGATCGTCGGCCGCCGGGTTGGCTTGCTGGCGCGCGGTTTCCAGTTCCCCTTCCGCTTCGGCAATGTACGAGATGAACGCCACTTCCAGATCGTCTGTCTGCCGGGTTTCCATCAGTCGCTGCGGTGTATCACAGGCGAGCACAGTCCCCGCGTGCATCAGCGAGATCCGGTCGCAGCGCAAGGCCTCGTTCATGAAGTGGGTCGAGACGAAGATCGTGACGTTGTCTTTGCGTGACAGATCGATCAGCAGTTCCCAGAACTCGTCTCGCGCGATCGGATCAACGCCGGAGGTCGGTTCGTCGAGAATCAGGATTTCGGGTTCGTGCAGAACGGCGACGGCCAGCGACAAACGCTGCCGCAGCCCCAGCGGAAGCTGGTCTGACAAATGGTCGAGATGTTCGACCAGGCCGAACCGCTCGACCAGGCCTGAAATACGCTTCCCGACCTCGGACGTCGGCAGGTGGTAAAGGCGGGCATGGAGCGCCAGGTTCTGCCGGACGGTCAGCTCTCCATAGAGTGAGAACGCCTGAGACATGTAGCCAACCCGTTTCCGGATCTCAATACTCCCCGCGTTCACCGTTTCGCCGAACAGCTTTGCGTCCCCTTCAGAGGCGGGAAGCAAGCCGGTGAGCATCTTCATCGTGGTCGATTTTCCCGATCCGTTGGAACCGAGGAAGCCAAAAATCTCCCCTTTATCAATCGAAAAGCTGACATCGTTCACCGCGACAAACTTCCCGAAGCGGCGCGTCAAATGCCGTGCGAAGATTGCCGGTTCGCCCCCGGTCGGAACATGCGGCGGAATCACCAGTTCCTGCCGGTCCCCCCGTTTTTCTTCGGGTAGCAGCGCCACGAAGGCCGCTTCGAGGTTGCTCGTCCGCGTGCGGTCCATGATCTCTTGAGGAGTTCCCGTATCCAGCACCTTCCCCGCGTCCATCGCTACGATCCAGTCAAACCGCTGGGCTTCGTCCATGTAGGCGGTCGAGACCAGAACACTCATCTGCGGACTTTTACCCCGGATTTCATCGATCAGCTTCCAGAACTGTTGTCGCGAGAGGGGATCCACCCCCGTGGTCGGTTCATCCAGAATGAGCAGATCAGGATCATGGATGAGCGCGCCGCACAGACCGACTTTCTGCTTCATCCCTCCCGACAACTGGCCCGCTGGTCGATCTGGGAACGGTGCCAGCCCGGTTGCCTTGAGCAGCGCGTCAATGCGGTGTTTTCGTTCCGAATTCGGAACTCCAAACAGTCGGGCGAAAAAGTCAATGTTCTCGAAAACGCTGAGTTCGAGATACAGATTTTTCCCCAAGCCTTGAGGCATATAGGCAATTTTCGGGCAGACGTTGTCCCGGTGGCCGGCGTCCCGCATATCACCGTTAAGAACGGTGACGTCGCCTGACTGAAGCTTCTTTGCCCCAGCGACAAGTCCCATCAGGGTCGACTTGCCGACGCCGTCAGGCCCGATCAGTCCAATCATCTGACCTGCCGGAATGTCCAGATTGAGACCATCGAGCGCGACGGTACGCCCGTAACGATGGGTCAAATTCCGAACGGAAACAACGGGCACCGCGGCACTGGTCGCAAGGCCTGATTCGACAGGTGGCACTTTGGGAATACTCACGGACTCGCATCCTCCGCCACATTAAGCAGCACAATTACCCAAGGGCAGATTCGGTACTCCGTCCTGTTCATTCGGCAGGCTTGGCAGTACGTGGCGGAGGAAATGGCTTCTGCAGCGAGGGGGGCCACTCGACGTCGTCATCCAGTTTGACGTAGCCCACGCCGCGAACCCCCGTCTTGATCCGATCGATGTAGGGCAGCACTTTTTCGTGCGGAACCTGAATCTTGACGCGAAACATCAGCTTATCCCGCTCACTTTTGGTCTCGACCTGTTTCGGCGTGAACTGCGCTTCCGGGGAGACGAAGCTCACGCGTGCCGAGGCGGAATAGCCAGGCAGGGCGTCCAGGGTAATCTTCGCATCGGCACCGATCCGGATGCGAGCCACTTCCTGCGAGGGTAGGAAGACTTCCATGTAGATATCCGACAGATCCAGCAGCGTCAGTACCTTCCCCCCTGAAGGAAGGACTTCTCCCGGTTGAGCCAGTTTGTAGAGGACGCGTCCCAGTACGGGGGAAGTGAGCGTGGAATCATCGACCCGGGTCTGAATCCCCTGCACTACCGCCGTCGCACTTTTCACCGAAAAAGCGATCGTCTCGAGCTTGGCACGTTCTTCCTCGAGAGCGGCTCGTTTGGCTTTAACGTCGCTTTCCGCCTCGTCGAAGTCCTGCTTCGTCGAGATTTTCTTTTCGAACAGATCCTTCTGCCGGGCATAGTTGAGGTCTGCCAGTTTGTATTCGCTCTCACGCTTCTCGATCGTCGACTTAGCGACGGTCGCGTTCGATTCGGCCTCGGCCAGATCAGCCTTTGCTTTGCTGAGGTCCGCGCTCAATGTCTCAATGTCGATGCGGGCCATCACCTGACCAGGCTGAACCAGATCCCCCTCGTTCACCAGGACCTCAACAATCCGCCCCGGTTCTTTGGCAGAGACGTTGACCTGAACTGCTTCCAGCCGTCCATTCGCGGAAGCAATGCCCACCATCTGGGATGCAGCCACCTGTTCGTTCCACCAGCGCCAGGCGAAGATTGTTCCCACCGCGACGAAGCAGAGAATCACAACGATACGTCGTACAGCGATGTGCATGGTTTGGTTACTCAACAGTCCGGCGGTTCGTGCCCGGAGACAACCCAAGGTTCTCAGTTTAAGACATGACGCCCCGAGTCCTGCACCCAGCGTCGATGTACAGCTCATCGCCCAGAACGATATCCGTTTGCGTCGTGATGATCAAACAGGGTGCAACTGGGTGACATCAGAAACCTCCCCGACTACCTGCACTTTTCCCATCGGACGCATGGCACGATTCGGGCGGTCATTCCCATCGCTGTGGTCGGGAGTGACGTTGGTCCGGGCGTTGGAAAAGCGGCCTGAGAGATGGCGATTCGGCTTTTCTGCTGCGGGGCCGTCAGGACTGCTTTTCGGGAAAATGATTTGGACCATCTCCCGCGGTTCGATTCGATTGTCCGGCGAAACACCGTAGAGTGTCTGACGTCCGTGGGAACGCGTTTTCCATTTGTTGTCAACAACTTGATGCGTAGTCAATGAGTTCAAGGGGGCTGCTCGAATGTCGAACGTTCTCGGTTTTGGGGCGATTGGGGATGGTGTTGCTGATGACACGTCAGCGCTGCAGCACACGCTGGATGCCGGTGACGGCGTGCTGAGGTTAAACCGGGGGACATACCGGATCACCCGGCCACTGATCCTTGATCTGACGAAGCGGGGATTCGGAGGCGTTCGAGGTGAAGGAGGAACGTCGAAGATTGTCATGGCAGGCCCCGGCCCCGCCATTCGCGTGATCGGTGATCATCAAGGAACGGCCTCGCCCCGGACGGTCCAGCCGCACACCTGGGAGAAAGAGCGATTTCCGACGATTAACGGCGTCGAAATTGTCGGTGAGCACCCCGAGTCCGTCGGCATTGAACTCCGCAAGACCATGAAGTGCGTCGTCTCTCAGGTACTGATCCGCCAATGCCGGATCGCCGTCCATCTCGTCGAACGCAATCGCGATTTTCTGCTGGCCGATTCCAACCTTTACGACAATCACGAGATTGGATTGTTTCTCGATCGCTGTAATCTGCACCAGATCATCGTCCACGGGTGCCACATCAGTTGGAACAAAGTCGCAGGGATCAAGTCGCTGGGGGGCGACGTCCACAATCTGCAAATCGTGGGAAATGACATCGAGTACAACAATCTGACGGCCGGAGGCGACAAGATTCCGGCTGACGTTCTGGATCAGCATCCGGGGGGTTCGGAGATCCTGTTCGACGCCACAGACGGGATCATCAGCGAAGTCACCATCAGCGGCAACACGATTCAAGCAACCCTGCAGGATCGAGGAGCGAACATCCGCGTTCTGGGTGCGGCCGTGCAGCGACCTCAGCCCGCCGACACTCCTCCAGCTCAAAAAGCCGATACCGCACATCTGATTAATATCACCGGAAATGTGCTGGGAAGTCAGTGGCGCGCCGTAGAACTGCTGAACGTGTCGCGCGTTACGGTCACGGGGAACACGATCTACGATTCGGCCGATCTTTCCGTTTATGGTCAGGCCTGTTCGGGCATCGTTGTGACTGGCAATGCCTTTTCGTGGCGTGGTCTGGACAATGAGCCCCGTAAGGACGGGATTCGGTTTGAAGATTCCGACAATATCGTGGTCAGCAGTCTGACAACTCAGCGTTTGTGCGCCGGTTCGAAGGACTCGGGAGCCGCGATCACGTTCGTCCGCTGCTCAGACAGTTCGGTCTCGGATTGTCAGATTCTGGATCCCCTGCACCGGGGTGTGGAACTGGAAGACTGCACCCGATGCCGCGTCTCGAATAACACGATCGCCGATCGACGTCAGCAGCCTTCGATGTCGCAGGCGATTCGAGTCAAAGGAAAAGGATCCAACCTGGTGGCGGGCAACATCCTGAGTGGTGCAGTCGATCGCCTGCTTGACGTGGCTGAGGGAGCCGCGGAGGTCCAAGGGAACATGCTCATCTCGTGACGTTCGCCACGAGGGCATCCCCGGGCCGCGCCCCCCATCACCTCGGGATGCCTCTGATGAGGTTTGTCCTCAGAGAATCAATGAAAACCTCTCGGAGGGCAGACAATCCCTGTGCGAGGAACATCATTCGCACACCAACGCGTTGCCCCCGTGGGTGACTCTCTGGCGGACAACCGTCCGATCGCCGATGATCCGGGACACCTTGATCATCGGCATGGGGCTGGCAGGTGAACGAGCTTTGCAGCCGGGACATTCGTCTCTTCAAGGCGACACGAGAGAAGGAACGATATGACAGACGAACGTGAGATCGAAACCGAACTCGATTCGCTCGGGTGGCAGTTTGACAACACCTATGGACAACTGCCCGAGCTGTTCCATGTCTCATCCCGACCGGTGAAGGTTGCGGCTCCCCGTGTGGCCATCGTCAATCAGAAGCTGGCTGCCGAACTTGGCCTGAATCTGGCGAATGCAAAGCCAGAAACCCTCGCAGCCCTCTTTTCAGGTCAGGTCATCCCGACGGGTGCTCAGCCGCTGGCCCAGGCCTATGCCGGTCATCAGTACGCTCATTTCACCATGCTGGGAGACGGCCGCGCGATCCTGTTGGGAGAACACCGTACACCGTCAGGTCAGCTCGTTGACATCCAGTTTAAGGGATCGGGGCCGACGGCCTTCTCACGCCGCGGCGACGGTCGTGCCGCTCTCGGCCCCATGCTGCGGGAGTACATCATCAGCGAGGCGATGGCCGCGCTGGGGATCCCGACGACGCGCAGTCTGGCGGTCGTCACTACGGGCGAACATGTCTTTCGGGAGACGCGACTGCAGGGAGCGGTCCTGACGCGCATTGCCGCCAGTCATATCCGCGTCGGTACGTTTCAGTACGCCGCCGCGAGACAGGACGAGTTGCCGGTCAAGCAACTTGCCGACTATACGATTCAGCGTCACTACCCCGAACTGAACGAGTCACCTGAGATCTATCAGGACTTCTTCCGTGAAGTGCTCCATCGACAGGCCCGGTTGATGGCACGCTGGCAACTGGTGGGGTTTGTGCACGGCGTGATGAACACCGACAACATGTCGATCTGCGGCGAGACGATCGATTACGGTCCGTGTGCCTTTATGAATACGTATAAGCCGGAAACGGTCTTCAGTTCGATCGATCAGTCGGGCCGCTACGCGTATGTCAACCAGCCCGCCATTGCCCAGTGGAATCTGACCCGACTCGCCGAGGCCCTGTTGACCCTGTTTTCGCCGTCAGAAGAAGAAGCCATCGCGATTGCGACGAAAATCCTGGCGACCTTCCCGGAAGTCTATACCCAAGCCTGGCTCGCGGGGATGCGTGCGAAACTCGGTTTACAATCGTCCGACCCGTCCGATGCTGAACTTGTCCAGTCACTGCTCAGTTGGATGCAGTCTGCGCAGGCCGATTTCACAAACACATTCCGTGATCTCTCGAACAACGAACTTCCCGCGAACCCGCTGTTCGACCAAGCCGAATTCCAGGAATGGCACACCCGCTGGCAGCAGCGACTGCAGCAGGAGTACCGCCCGCGAGATAACGTCGTGAAACAGATGCGATCCGCGAACCCCGCTGTGATCCCCCGCAATCACCGGGTCGAAGAGGCACTCGCCGCCGCTGAAGATCAAAACGATTTCTCGGTACTGCACCGTTTATTGGCCGTGCTGGAGAAACCGTTCGAACTCAGTCCGGAAAACGAGAAGTACCGGGAACCTTCACCCGACGAACGTGGTTATCGTACGTTCTGCGGAACTTGAGTTCTCCATCACCGACCACGAATGCTCCTGCGCCCACATGACCTCAAAGGTAGCGCGCGGGCGCCGGGCAATCTGCACTCTCTCGTTTCAGGATACGCTCCTTTCGGGATACGGCCCCCGCGAGTTATTTCCCGGCTGAGCACCGTGTCGAATTTGAGCGTCGCTTCGGATAACGGAAAGAGGGATCTGCTGCGCAAACTCAGATTTCCTGTCAGTTACGATTGAGAAAATCTGCTGCGCGAGTTCTCATCCTGCGAACATTTCACGTGCGGCATTTCCTGTGTCCGTATATCGGGCCCTCTGCTGCGGGAATGGGAACCAATCCGGGCGACTCTATTCACTTCTGAGGGAACTTCCGTGGGCAAAGAATTCTACTCGTTTTCCGGCACCAGCAGCAGCAACGATACACAGGCGGTGAAAGCGGGCAACCTGATTTTCGTGGGTGGCCAGATGTCGCTGAATGACCAGGGCGAGGTCGTCGGGAACGATATCAAGACGCAGACACGGAATGCCTTCGAAGCAATGAAGAAAGCCCTGGCCCTGGCCGGGGCGACCATGGACGATGTCGTCAAACATAACATCTACTTCTTCTGCGAAGGTGATGACGCGGCGGTGGCACAGTGCCTGGCCGACATTGACGAAGTCCGCATCCCTTACTTCAAAGACCCCGGCCCGACGACGACGGAAATCCGTGTGAACCTCGATCGTGAGGGGGCTTTGATTCTGGTCGACGCCTGGGCGGTCGTTGGTGCCGAGAAGGAACGACTGACGCCCGCTGGCCACTGGAACTGGGAAAAGAAACTGCCGTTTTCTCAGGGGTGGAAGGTCGGCGACATGATCTTTGTCAGCGGACAGCGGTCGCTCAACGACCGGGGAGAGATCCTGGGGGATGGCGATATCGAGATCCAGACAGACGAAGTTTTCCGCAATCTGGACACGATGCTCAGGCTGGCGGGAGGCGATCGGCACAGCCTGATGCGCCAGAACACCTACTTCCGCTTCTTCGGCGAAGGACGCCAGGTCACGGACTATTGGGAAAAGATGACAAACGTCCGACGGCGATATATGTCGGTGCCCTCGGCCGCCGGAGCCGGACTGCGGATCACCGGGTTTCCTCAGTCAAAGGAACTGATTCAGGTCGAAGGGATCGGCGTTCTGGGCGAAGAAAAACAGCGGCTGCAGCCAGATAACCACTGGGACTGGAGCATCCCCAATACACAATTCACACAGGGGTGGAAGATCGGGAATCTCGCCTTCATCGGTGGACAGATTTCGGCCGACAATCGGGCGAAGGCGGTCGGCAAGGATATGGCAACGCAAACTCGCAATGTCTTCCAGTTCATCCATAATGTGCTTGCAGAAGGGGGCCTGGACGAATCCGACGTTGCCAAGCTCTACATCTATTACTACGCCCCCGGCGACTGGGCTCAAGTGGAAGAGACTCGCAAAACCATCGCCGAGATCCAGAAGGAGTTCTATCCCGAGCCTGGCCCTGCCGTGACAGCGATCCGCGTATCCGGTTTTGCATTCGAAGACCTGCTCATCGAAATCGAAGCCATGGCCGTCTGCCGGGATTGATGAAGATTCACTGCCGCTGCAATGCTCTGAAATCAGCGGCAAACCTTTCAGACTCGGCGGGCCCGGTGCGACGATGAGTGTCACCGGGCCCGCGCCGCAGCTCCGTTTCGCACGGTGAAACATTAACCGTACGAAACGGAAACGACTTGTCGATCAAGATCGACCGGAGGGTCAACGGAATGAAGCGGGTACGGCTTGATTGGGGTGCGCCCTTACGTTGACTTCGTCGGTTCAGTAAAACCCCGCCTGCAACACCGAACTTCGGCTTTACAGCACGTCCCCGCGTCTGGTTCGTGTATGACAGCGATCAGTCATTCAAGAAGTAGTCCCATGTCCGTCAAACCACTTGATCTCAGTAAACTGAAAGTGTTTCCACTGTCGGAGCGGCATAGCCTGACCCGTGCCGATGAGATCCTGATTGACCCCGATTCCGAACCCCGACCCTGCCCAGAACGCCTCGTCCCCTTGATCAAGGACTGTGCCCAGAGCTTACTCGCCGCACGCAAGCGGGACGCGGCGGTGATGCTGATCTATGGAGCTCACCTGCTCCGGAACGGTACCGCAAAGATTCTGGAACGGATGATGGAACAGAAGTGGCTGACACATCTGGCCACGAACGGGGCGGGGACAATCCACGACTGGGAATATGCCTGGTTCGGTGCTTCGACCGAAAGTGTCGAGATGAACGTCGGGACCGGTACCTTTGGCACCTGGCACGAAACAGCGACCAACATTCATCTGGCCATCATGGCGGGAGCCCTGGACGGGTTGGGGTATGGACAGGCGCTCGGTCGACTGATCCATGAAGACGGGGTGACCCTGCCGACGGTTCAGGCACTGACGGATGCGATTGTTGCGTCACCGTCCGACCCGCTCACACCAGCCCGGGCCGACCTGCTGCAGGCGATTCAGCAGCAGGGATGGGCCACTGGACGTGTGACCGTCGAACACCGCTGGAAGTACGCTTCGATTCTTGCTCAGGCTTACCGCCATGGGATCCCCGTGACGATCCACCCGGGAATCGGCTACGACATTATCTCGAATCATCCCGTCTTCAACGGAGCGGCGATTGGTCGCGGCGCAGAACGGGACTTCAAGCTGTTTGGGGGTTCGGTGGACCAACTGGACGGCGGCGTCGTACTGTCGGTCGGTTCCGCCATTATGGGCCCTCAGGTGTTTGAAAAGAGTCTCAGTTGCGTCAACAACCTGCGGCTGCAGTCGGGCAAATCGATTGTGACCGGACACCGGGTTTACGTGGTCGATCTTCAGGATGGCGGGGGCTGGGACTGGACTCAGGGCGAACCACCCAAGACGAATCCCGCGTATTACCTGAGGTTCTGCAAAAGCTATTCTCGAATGGGGGGAGCGATGCAGTACCTGCAGTGCGACAACGCTCTGTTCATACACCATCTCTACAAAGAGCTGCTGCAATTGAAGGCGTAGTGGTTGAGAAGAGCGGACGAAGCGACAGATTTCAGATTTTATTAAGAATCTGACCGTCAGTTCATGGAATTCAAAACAGTTCCTTCTTATGCTTCGTCCGTCACTTCACTACCCACTTCTCGGGGCACCTATGACTCTTCGTTTTTCGCAGTTTCGTATCTATTTTGCCGCTCTTTTTTCACTCTCAGTCGGATTCGTCAACTTCGCATCGGCAGCGGACACACGCATTCCCCTCGTCGGATGCCGTGGTCACTTTGCCGCATCAGGATCTGCTCGTTACGTCACCTTTCGTAACGAAGCCCGGCGACCCGATCAGGAGATCACCACGATCGAAGTCGCGAACGTGCCACTCCCTCCCGGCACGGTACTCGCGGTGTTCGTGACGGGGACCCAGATCGGAACGATCAAACTCGACGGCAATCAATCCGGTTCCCTGGTGCTGAATTCGAAAAAGAAGGACGTGCCGCCCCCGATCGAAGCGGGCACCACTGTCAATATCCGCACGCTGGATGGCAAACTGGTGATGTGGTGATCGGCGATTATGGCGTGAATCCGCTTCAAAAGGAGCGAAAACAAGGGCAATACCCCTCTTGTCGCATTCGCCGCCCCGTGAGAGAATCCGCCAGGATTTGATTCACCCGGCAAGGATGCCTTTGTGAACTTCGGTAAACCTGCAGCGAAGTCAGACGGTGCTGAACTGCGCCGCTGGGACGAACGGACTGCACCAGAAATGTTCTGGTTGTCGATCCTTTCGTTGCTTTTGCTGGCAGGTGTGTTCCATTTCATCGATCATCCTGAACAGGTAGCGATCGTCTCGGGCTGCCTGCTTGGTTTCGTCGGACTGTATCCGGCGTACTGGGTCGATTGTTACTGGGCCACACGCTTACAGAGTCGCGATCGGGGATATCACTGGGTCTATGCGCTGTTTCCGCCCTTGCGACTGGCGGCTCACGACCACGAAACCAATCAGCGAATCTGGCTTCCGTACTTAGGCTGGCAGCGCGTCGGGTACGAACTGGAGCGGAAGATACAGACCGCCCTGCGCATTCCCATGGTCATCATGGCGCTGCTGGTTCTGCCGCTGCTGCTCACCGAATACGTTTTCGCCCAGCGTGTTGCGGAAGATGAACTCTTCGCCGACTTGACGGCGGCGGCAAGCGGTCTGATCTGGTCGGCCTTCACTGCCGAATTCATCGTGATGGCGGCGATCTCTCGCAGTAAGCTGGATTACTGCAAAGAGCATTTCCTGGAAGTTCTGATCATCCTGCTGCCAATTTTCGGGTTCCTCGCCACTATGCAGCTGGGGCATCATCTCAGGCTCAACCAGGTCACCAAGGCCGCCAATCTGTATCGACTGCGCGGTGTCGCCCTTCGTACCTGGCAATCGGTGGTGACGTTCGAATGCATCGCACGTCTGTTCGGGGGCTCGCCAGAACGGCGGATTGAGACGCTACGGATTCGGCTCGAGAAAAAGCAGGATGAAGTTCATTATCTCGAACAAGAGATTCGCCGGATTGAGTCGCTCAGCCGGCGGTTCCGATTGCACACGCAGCAAGTGGTTCCCGAAGTCCCCGCAGATCCGCCAGCGGTCGTTCAAGCCCTGACCTTGATCAAGGAAGAAGAGGCCCTCAGCGCGGACGCCGGACCTCCAACAGACAACGCTCCGCAACAAATCACACCCCCTGCGGAAGGTTCAGGTGACACGAAAGCAGCCTGAGGTTCAGGTAGGGCCGGGTTCAGAGCCGCGCCAGCAGTTCCGCCTTCTTCGTAGTGAATTCTTCCGGGGTCAGAATTCCACTCTCTTTCAAGGCCGCCAGCTTTTCAATCGCTTGATAGATGTCCGTCGGTGCACCGGAACCTGGCGCAAGCGCTTCATTCGTCCCCGCCGTCGATCGTGTCGTTGCCTGCGAGGCTCCGACCGTCTGACCGTTGCGTGAAATGACGGGAAGTGTCGCCAGATTCACTTTGCCGTATTGACTCGTGAACGAAATCGACGGGTCTCCCCCTTGCTGTTGTGCAAAGCCGCCGATCTGATGGTCCTGCGTGTCGTACACCCAGACTTCGCCCCCCGCGTCAACGGCCAGTCGTCGCGGGTTCGCAAAGTAGGCGTAGCGCATCTGGTTTTGGCTTCCGGAAGCGGTCGGCGACCCCAATTCCGCTGGCCACCAGTTCGAGGAGGGATCTGCCCGGAACAAGCGGGAGTCACCCGGAACAACGTGATCAGCAGGTGACGTATTCGCGGATTGCGACTGGTAGGACGGGTGGTCACCACCCGACTGCGATTGATGCTGAAAGCTGCCGCTTCCGACTAAGCCTGGTTCATTGGTGAGCAGATTCGCGATATCAACGCACAACGCATCGACGCGGCTTTTCAGTCCGTTGTTGAACAGATCGCCGATCATGATCATCCCGCCGCGCATCCACTGGCCCGAGCCCCCGAACTCAGAATGGCTGAACTGAGCCATCGAGCCGTTGCCATTCCGCAGCGCCAGCAACATTTCTGTCACAGCATCCGGACTGAATCCATGACGGTCCGATAATTCCTGGACAGTCCGCTGACCTTCGGGAGTGAGTTGCGTCATGGCTCAATCTTCCTCACTTTGAGATCACAGATCTTCTGGCAACGCTGGACGACGTATCACCGTCACCCGCGTGATGACACGGCCGCATGATCGAGTCGGCGAGAAGCTGCTCCGATCGCAGAAATCATAGCAATCGACACGCCGCAATTCCAAAATTTCCTGACCGCGTTAGCGGGAACGCGCCTCCTGTCGAAACGCTGCGGGCCTGTGGTGCGTGATTGACGATTTCCTGTGACCGCGATCTTCCGCGGCCAGCTGACGATCACGGCAGGCCATTAATTTTGCGGATCACCCATTCGGTTGTAAGCAGGCTGAAGACGATGATCAGCCAGGGCCAGCGGTCCCAGAGTGTGATTTCTTCATACTGTGACGTCGTCTCCTCGGCTTTGCGGAACATCGACGGCAGTTTGTGGACTTCATCCGGCAGAAACAAACGACCACCACTTGCCTCTGCGATTTGAGCAAGGAGAATCTGATTGCTGCTCACGTCAATCATCTCCAGACTCTCCTTCTGATCGACGAAGATCGTCGTCTGAATCGGCTTTTGCCCCAGTATTCCCCCATCTGCCGCGAGCTTGACTCGGTATTCTCCCGCTGCCAGTGAAGCGATCTGCCCTTCGTGCTGAAGAGGCTGTTTCGACGCTGGCTTCAGTTCGACCACACTGGTCGGTTTATCGTCGGGATCTTCTGGCCGGAAGAACTCGGCCCGGGCCTGGAGTTGTGGATGCTTCAACAGAAACGCCCTTGTCCACAGGGCACGAACCACAGCCGGTTGCCCCATCTCGACGTTCGCTTTTTCTGTCCCGAATCGAACGAAATCCGTTCCTGACGACATCTTGTTGGTGGCCGCCCACCGCGCCAGTTGCCCCCAGAAACGGTGGTGATATTGATCACCGACGCGGTACCTCCAGCGCCACGTCCCGTCAATGCCCAGCCAGACCACCTGACCTGCACCCACGAACTGATGAATCATGATCCCGAACTTGCGGTCGGTGTTTAGTCCATCGATCCGACCGGCGGGGACCTGGGTGGTCGCCCAGACCGTCGCTCCGGGCCTGGCTTCCCCCAGAACGGCCCACATCTGGCCGGGCAACCCCTTCCAGATACCGATGTTGTCCCCCAGATCGGGGGCGAACTGCAGCATCGGCTGCTGCTCGCCATCCGCTGTTAGCTGCAGAGGAAGGCCACGATTGCGCGGAGAGGCTTCTTGAGTCGCATCGGCAAGACTGATTGCAGCCGGATGCAAAATGGGGAGCAACTGTTCCAACGCGGTCGAGCGATGCGACAAAGGCATATTGCGTTGTCCCGCCGACAGGATGACGGTTCCCCCTTCGACGGCAAATTTCAGCAGCAGGTTCCAGGCAGCCTCAGAGAATTGCTCGGGCGAGACATCGCCGACGATGACCAGATCACAATCGGCAAAGGACGACGCCTCAAGATTCTGGGGATCGTCCGGCAGGATGAGTTGACTCGGAAAAAACGGTTCCGGAAGGACCCCCAGATAGGGCTGAGAAAACAGAATCTGACGCAGATCGACCCGTTCGTCCCGTCCCAGCGCCGTGCTCAGGTACCGGAACTCCCAGCGAGGCTCACCCTCGATGATCAGTACTTTCGCCCGGTCGTCGACGACGTTCAGTTTGAAACTGCGACTATTGTTGTCGTCTCTCATTTCGTCGTCGAGCACCGGTGTTCGAACGACATAACCGTGGCGTCCCAGTTGCTCGGCATCGAGATCGAATTCGGCGATGACAGGCCCCGAATTCCCGGTCACGGTCTGTTTGATCGGAACAGCGTCGGGATCGTCTTCCGAGACCAGTTCAAGCTCGATCAACTTCCCTTCAAAGCCGGTCGTCGACACCGTGACGCGTAGCCGGGGGTGGTCACCTTTATAGACCACTTGCGGGTGTTCCAGAAAAATGATCGCGACATCCCTGGGACGGTAGCTCGACCCCAGCAAGACAGGATAGACGGGTGTGCCGGCGGATTTCAGGGACGACGCAACGGAAGTCAGATTCCGCTGGGCGTGGTCGCGGCCATCTGTCAGCAGGATCACTCCTGAGACGGTTCCCTGCCCCTGGGCGCTTCGCTGCATCCCGACCGAGAGGTCCGTCGCTTGTGGTTCGAGTTGAGCAAAGGGAAGTTCGAGGTCTTTGTCCAGCAATCTCCGTTCGAGGGATTCGGCGTTTCCGGCGAAGGCGAACAATTCGACGTGCCCCAGTTTTTCCAGTTCATCAAGGACCGGCTTCCGGGTTGAAACGAGCAGCCGCCGGGCAATCTCGATGCGGGAAAGCTTATCGATTTCGGCAAAGATTCCCCGTAAGTGGTCACGCCGGGATTTCGCGAGCGCTGCACGGCGTTCTTCATCGTCGGTTTCCTCCTCGTCAACCCAGTCAGGCTGCTGGCCCGAGTCAAAAGCGGCCTGCCAGCGTTCGATCCGTGCTTCGTTTCTGGAGTTCCCCACCATTTCCAGCCCCCGAGCGACTCGCAGCTTTTCCCCTTGCGTCGCATGGAGGTCGATCGTGGTCATACTTTCAGAAAGGTCGATTCCGACCAGGATCCGGTTCGTTTCTGTCTTCTCAAGCGTCCAACTGATTGTCGGCTGTAACAGGGTGAGAAAGATCACGACAAAGACGGCGAGCCTGAGACTGAGCAGACACATTCCGAGTGGTCGTGATAACAGCCGTCGCTCATAGCGAGACAGGGCCACCACCAGCAGCAGACCGACTGCCAACACCGTCAGATGGACCAGCAGCAATGTGGTCGGATGCGTTCCATGAAACACAAGTTGACGGGTGGGAGGTGACATGGCGCTGCATCGGTTGAACGTATTGCAAGCAGTGAATTGGGCTTCTAAGATGCCGGTCCTTATACCATGTCCGTTTTGAAAAGTGCCAATCGCAGACAGGACCGTTCGGTAAAGTTAGCGCCATGGTGTCTCGCCAACTGCTGTTGTTTACACTGAAAATCCTGTTCTGCAGGGGATAGACCTCATGCTTCAAGTGAAATCATGCGGCGTGATTGTCTTCCGTCGTATGCCCGAGTTGTCGTTTTTGCTCATGAAACACCCACATCGATATGATCTTCCCAAAGGTCATACCGAAGAGGGTGAAACCGAACTGCAAACGGCACTGCGCGAAATGTGGGAAGAGACCGGCATCCCTCAGGAGGCTGTCAAAATTGACCCGGAATTCCGCTACGAAGAGAAGTACTATCCCGTCGAACCCCGATTCGGCCACGAGCGTGTCGAGAAGACATTGGTCATCTTTCTGGGTTGGATTTCCGAAAATTTTCCCATCTCAGTCACCGAACATGCCGGGCACGAATGGAAGCGGTGGCATCCGCCGCACGACGTGCAGCGATTCACCATCAATCCCCTGCTGGAAGCGATCCTGCGACATTTCATGACGCATCCCCTTCCCAACGACTAAGTCCGGTTTGAGCTTCCGTTCACCATGCCAGGCCGGATATGAAAAGTCATCTTTGCCCGCGGACAGCTTCGCACAGGCTTCGGAGGGGCTCCATCCTGATCACTCCAGGGGAATGCATCCGGCGTCCGAGTTCCCGGCAACCAGTCGTCATTCTCATGCTCGCATTTCTCCTCCTGCTGAGCGGAAGCAGTGAGGGACGTGCCTGGAATGATGCGGGCCACATGACGATCGCCCGCATCGCCTGGGACGAGTTAACCCCGACCGAACAGGCGTCTGTTGTCGCCATTCTCAATGAGCATCCGCATCGTGAACGACTGCTGCTAAAGGGGAAACCTTCATCGGTCTCAGAGCAGGAATGGATTTTTCTCAAGGCATCAGTCTGGCCCGATGACGTCCGCCCCCCTAAGTCATCCACCCGCGAGGATCATTCCCGGCACCCGATCTATAAGTACCACCGCAGTACGTGGCACTATGTCAATTTCGCGTATACGGCGGGGCAGAAGGGTGAACGACTTCCTGAGCATCATCTGTCGGACGAGTCAAACATCCTCAATGAACTCGATCAGACGATGAAGGTTCTCGTGGATGGACGTCGGGACCCGCAGCGAGTTCCCAAAGTCACTGACGCACAAAATCGAGCAATCCGAATGGCCTGGCTGATGCACCTCATCGGCGACCTGCACCAGCCGATGCACGTCGTCGCACTGGTCGATCGCAAGTTGTTTCCCGACTCGCCCCATCACGATCAGGGTGGTAACCGGCTGGCGGTTCGGAAGGACGCTGAGTCGCCCCCCAAGAACCTGCATCGAATCTGGGATGAAATGTTCTCGGACGACTCCCGCTTTGATCAGATCCGGCAACAGGCAGAAAGAATTGCCCGCGATCCGGCTCTCAAGCAGGCAACCGCGTCTGATCTGACCACGCACCTCACGTTTCGCGACTGGGCGGGCGAAAGTTATCGTGTCGCCAAAACTTCGGCTTATCTCGATGGAAAACTGCCGCTTGTGCTTCTGGATCCTTCCGCAGTCAAACCCCTGTCAGACGCCGACGTTCCCCTTTTCCCGCCCGAGGGACTCCAGCGAGCCCGGCGCAGTGCGCAGGAACGGATCCTGTTGGCCGGCCGTCGACTCGCTGTAAAACTGAGGGAAGTGATTCACCGATAATCGCGCCGCTCGTTCCTCGCACCACTCGGCGGCAGAATCCGACAGTCCTTGTGATCCGATCAAGAATCACCCGGGTAAGAACGTACTCACCCGGGATCTCGGAAGTCATCGGCCCGTCATCGTCAGACGAAGCCCCGATTCCGCGACTGTCGCAGAGGAAATGTCTGAGGCAGTCGCCGTTCAGGATGGCCGTTTCGAGGCACGCTCTTCAGGCGACTCGATCACGAACTGATGTCCGGTTGGATGGACGGTCAGCACCGGGCAGCTTGAGGTGCGAACCAGTTTCTCGGCAACGGAACCGATCAGCATGCGTGCCAGCCCGGAGTGGCCGTGCGTCCCGACGACGATCAGGTCAATTTCGTGCTCTTTGACATAGCCGAGAATCTCATCGACGGCGAGGCCCATGACGGCTTTGTACACCACGGTATGATCTTTCGCCCATTCCGGGTCCAGCTCTTTCACCAGATGCTGCTGAGCGGCATCCACCTGTAACTGCATCTCCTTTTCCGGCACGACCCAGGGGAATGAGGCATCAGGGTACGGAATCACGAGGGGAACGACATGCAGCAGATGAAGTTCGGCACCGAAGCGGTCAGCGAGTGACATCGCGTAGAGCTGGGCTTCTTTGGCGGGAGCACTAAAGTCCGTGGGGAACAAAATTCGACGAATCGCGATCTTCATGGTGGAAATCCCTCTTGTCTGTCCGACGTCGTTGCGTGATGTCTTCGTCCGCTTCACATCAGCCTGACGGGTCAATCACCCTGCACTCTCTGATCCTACCATCGAAACCAATCCATTTGCGACTCGCAAGGTGACTTTGGGTGAAACTCAATCTTGTCTGTGCGGGTCGCTTGATGAGAAGTGAAGCAAATGCTCGACGGGCAACTGTTCGCCCCTCGCCCGCAACAACTTCCCTCGAAACGGACATCTGAGACCTGACGAACGGCTTCAGGCCACTGCTTTGAGGAGCAGTGGCCTGACAAGAAACCAACTTCATTCGCGGGACGCCGGTCCTGCTGTCTATGACCCGAGCAGGGCGAGCGACTTTGTTGCCGGTTCGCTAAGAGACTGCTCGGAACTTGGCGAGATTAGGAGTGTCGCCGGTGGTCTGGACCACTCCCCGGCTGGGGTTGGCAGCCAGATGTTGCAGGATTTTGAAGACCCATTCGACCTCATCAGGCTGCTCAATTCCCGCAGCAATCTGTTCGGCCGTTTGAGGTTCGCTCAGTCCCTTCAGGTGACCAAGAATCAGAGATTGAAGCTCGAGCACAACCGCTGCGGCTTTCTTGCCTGCTTCGACGCCGGGCTGGTGGTACGCGTTGACGTTGATCAGTTCTGCATACAGTCCCACGGCGCGTTCGTAGAGTGCGATCAGGGCACCGACGCTGCGGCCATTCACTTCGTCGATCGTAATTGTGATCGTATCACGCCGGTTATCTCCCAGCGCTTCGCGTGTTCCGAGATAAAGACCATGCAGATAGTCGCCCGTGGTAATTCCGGGCTCAACTTCCAGTGACGGATCTTCCCGATCTTTCAGGACCTGAATGAACGTCACGAAGAAGTTCGCGATCCCGTCTCGAAGTTGCTGAACATAGGCATGCTGATCGGTGGAGCCTTTATTACCGTAAACGGCGAGTCCCTGATGGACGACTTTTCCCTGCCGATCAAGCTCTTTCCCGAGCGACTCCATCACGAGTTGCTGCAAATACCGGCTGAAGAGAGAAAGTCGATCCTTGTACGGCAGAATCACCATATCCTTCGCACCCTGGCCGTTGCCAATGTGAAACCAGATCAAGGCGAGCAGTCCGGCCGGGTTCTTCCAGGGGTCCGTGATGCGGGTCAGACGGTCCATGGCCGCCGCACCCGCCAGCAGGTCTTCCACCGCAATCCCCTGCAGAGCTGCGGGAAGCAGCCCCACCGCCGAGAGAACCGATGTGCGACCACCGACCCAATCCCACATCGGAAATGTCTTGAGCCAGTTTTCGCTCGTGGCGGTCTGATGCAGCTTGCTTCCGTCCTGGGTAATCGCCACGGCATGTTCGGCAAAGTTGAGTCCGGCTGCCTGATATGCCTTCTGGACTTCCAGCATTCCGTTTCGTGTCTCGGGCGTTCCCCCGGACTTGGAGATGACAAGCACCAGTGTACTTCCGAGCTGGCCGTCGAGTTCTCCCAGAACTTGATCGATCCCGTCGGGATCGGTGTTATCGATGAAAAACGGAAGAATCTCGTCAAGCGGTGAGCCCAGAGCCTGAGCCACGAATTGAGGGCCTAGCGCCGAGCCACCGATTCCGATCACCAGCAGGAACTGGAACCGGCCTTCCGCCCCCTGGACGACCCCTTCATGAATCTCTTTCGCAAACTCGATAATGCGACCCTGGGTCTGGCGGATGTCTGCCGCAATTTCGGCGGATGGGGCGAGTTCTGGAGCCCGCAGCCAGTAATGACCCACCATCCGGTTCTCATCGGCGTTGGCAATGGCCCCCCGTTCCAGTGCTTCCATCGCACCGATCGCCGCCTCGACTCGCGGAAGTAACGATGCCAGGTCTGCCTCATTAAACCGAACACGACTGATATCGAGCGAAAATCCGAGCTGCCGGTCAGAAACCAGATACTGGCAATAGCGAAACCATGTCGAGTTAGCAGACATCGGATGCAACTCCTTGTTAGTTTTTCATGTTCGTTCCAACGAGCGGTAGAATACTGCACTTACCACCGCATTCAACTAAGTCCGCAACTTCAGTGTCGAGTTCTCTTTCGACAGTCAGCGAAGATGTGGCAGCATCTCGCCCGGACGATTCCGGATATCCAAAACATCGCCACTGACACGAAGGCCCTTCACTGCGGACGTTCTCCAGCCTCAACGCCCTTGCAACTCACATTCCCAGCCACGACAAAACCGGTTGAATTGTCATCTATATTAGCTCACTTTGGTCCAGTGGATTCAATTTTCGCGATTGAACCGTATCGTCGCTCGGCCCGCTTGATGCGGCCAGAAATTACTTCACTGTTCGTATGTGCGGATTTCGGAATTTCACAGGTGGCGGACACCGATTGGGGCGGATTTTGGTCCACTTCTTCGTCGGGATGAGCTTTAGATTGGGTCGCTAGCTCGGTACGCTGATGCAGCGAACGGCTCATCTACGAGTTGATGGAATTCTACAGACGGAAATGTGATCGATGAACGTTGACGGCAGTCCAATCACGATGTCGGGTACAGATCATGAATCACATCCCTGCGAGCGCGGGAACTGCGAGGAACGGCCTCGACGATATGAACTGACACTGCTTCGAGCTCTCGCCACGCAGTTTCCCAACATCGATTCCGCCCTGGCGGAAATCGCTCGCCTTTCGGCCGTTCTGACCCTTCCCAAAGGGACAGTCCATGTGATCAGTGACATCCATGGTGAACATAAAAAGCTGCGTCACGTCATCAATAACGCTTCGGGAACACTTCGCCCTCTCGTTGAACGACTCTTCAAGGACCGGATGGATCCCAAGGAGTTCACCGAATTTCTGACACTCATTTTCTATCCCGCTGAAGTCACGGCTCAGTTGGAAAAGAAACTGACCGACCCGGACGCGCTGAGATGCTTTGCCCGGAAGACGCTGCGTCACCAGTTTGAACTGGTCCGCGTACTGGCATCCAATTACAGCCTCAAGCGCGCCACTCAGGTCTTCCCGCAGGAGTACGCGAACCTGTTCGCCGAAATGCTGCATGAACCGAGTAACGGACGGGGACAGGAGTTCGTCGATGCCGTGGTAGACGAAATGCACCGCCGCGGACGAGCGCTTCATCTCATTCACATTACAGGTCGGCTGATCCGCAACCTGGCCATTTATGAGCTGATCATCGCGGGGGACTGCTGGGACCGGGGACCGCGGGGGGACCGAGTTGTCGATTACCTGCGAGACCAGCCGAATGTGTCGTTCATCTGGGGGAACCATGACGTTGCATGGCTCGGCGCGGGACTGGGGCATGAAGCACTGATCGCCCACGTACTGCGGGTCTCACTGCGGTACCGTCGGCTCGGTCAGCTCGACGAAGGCTACAGTATCCCACTCACACCGCTGGAACACCTGGCGCGAACCGTCTATGGAGATGACCCTGCTGCCCATTTCATGCCCAAATCGAGCGGAATGCGGTCAGACCTGATCGTCGCACGAATGCAGAAAGCGGCTGCGATCATGCAGTTTAAGCTGGAGGGGCAGATGATCGCCCGCAATCCCGAATGGGAGCTGGACCATCGTCGCCTGCTGCATCACATCAACCAGGCCGAGGGGACAGTGACCGTCGATGGCGTGAAATATGCCCTTCGCGACAACTTGTTTCCCACACTTGATCCCGAACACCCTTACGAATTGACGCCGCAGGAAGAACTCTGCATGGCGCGGCTGAAGTACAGTTTTGTGAACAGCCAGACCCTGAACGAGCAACTTCGGTATCTCGTCAGCCATGGGGCCATGTACCTGCGGCGCGACGAGCATCTGATTTTCCATGGCTGCGTCCCCTGCACCTCGGAAGGTGAATTCCTGCCGATGCCGGTCGACGGCAAATTGTTGAGTGGTCGAGCATTGTTCGACTCACTGGAACGAGTCATCGCATGGGCCATGGAGCAGCGACAGCAGCGTCACCTGGACGTGCTGTGGTACCTGTGGAGCGGCCCTCGCTCTCCTCTGTTCGGAAAAGACCGTATCGCGACGTTCGAACGGGACTTCATCGCCGACAAGACGCCCCACCACGAAACCAAAGATCCCTACTTCAACCTCGTCGACGAGCCCTGGTTCTGTGAAAAGGTGCTGACGGAATTTGGCGTGAACTGCAAACAGGGATTGATCGTCAACGGGCACGTGCCGGTCAAAATTGATGCCGCCGAATCACCACTGAAGAAAAGTGGCAAGGCGATTACAATCGATGGAGCGTTCTCCGAAGCCTACGGAGATCATGGCTACACACTGGTACTCGGACCTGAAAAGACGCTTCTTGCCAAACACCACCATTTTGAATCGGTCGAATCAGCGGTTCGCGACGGAATTGACATCGTTCCCAGTGTTTCAGTGATCCGCGAATGGGATCGTCCCCGCCGCATGTCTGACACCGAGCGCGGCGAACAGTTTCGTTGTGATATCGAGATGCTTGAGCGTTTGATCGAACTCTATCGAAACAATGAGCTGGCACAGGATGAATGGCGTCCCAAGTTGCGTTCCTGACGGCGCCGGAATTGATGGGATTGTGAGGAGTATGTTTGTGAAAGTGATCTGGTCAACCGTTTGTATCGCCGCCTGGGTTCTGGCGATCCCGTTTGCCGAAGCCGCGGACCCCGTGCTCATTGCCGATTTCGAAGGTGCCGACTACGGCAATTGGAAAGTGACCGGAACCGCGTTCGGGGCCGGTCCGGCGCAGGGGGCGCTGGCTGGCCAGATGTTCGTCGACGGCTTCTCAGGAAAAGGGCTCGTCAATTCGTTCACCGGTGGAGACAACGCGACGGGGGAACTGGTTTCTCCTCCATTTAAGATTGAACGGAATTTCGTCACGTTCCTGATTGGTGGCGGTGGCTGGGAAGACGAAACCTGTATCAACCTGCAGGTTGACGGAAAGGTCGTCAGGACCGCCACCGGCCCCAATACACAGGGGGGCGGAACGGAACGCCTGGAGCCGGCAGCCTGGGACGTTCGCCCGTTTCTGGGGAAAGAGGCCGTCATCGCCATCATCGACCGACGCCAGGGGGGATGGGGACATATTAACGTGGATCAGATCGTGCTGACGGACGACCGCGGTACCGCTCCGTTGTTCAAGCCACCCGTTCCGCTCGTGCAGAACGTCACCCGTGAACTTGTCGTCGAACATCAGTGGCTGCATTTCCCCGTCAAAACTGGAGCTCGATCACGCGTCGTCACTGTCAGTGTGGACGGAAAAGAGGTCCGTCGCTTCGATATTGAACTGGCTGATGCCGAACCACAGTGGTGGGCTCCGCTCGATATTAGTCCCTGGGCCGGTCGAAAGCTGACCATCACAGCCAATTTCCTGCCAGAAAATTCCAAGGGACTGGAGACTGCTAAACAGTCAGACACGCTGCTTGACGGAGAGACTCTCTATGCCGAACCGCTCCGTTCGCAGCTCCATTTTTCACCCCGTCGTGGCTGGATGAACGACCCGAACGGGCTGGTCTATTTCAACGGCGAGTACCACCTCTTCTTCCAGCACAATCCGTACGGCTGGAATTGGGGAAATATGCACTGGGGCCACGCGACCAGTCGCGACCTGGTCCATTGGAAGGAACATGGCGAAGCCCTCTACCCGGATGGCATGGGTCCCATGTTCAGCGGCAGCGCCGTCATCGACTGGAAGAATACCAGCGGCTTCGGCAAAGAGGGGAAACCACCGCTGGTCCTGATCTACTCCGCCGCCGGTTCTCCGACAGTGCAGTGCATCGCGTATAGCCTGGATGGGCGAAAGTTCACGAAGTACGAAGGAAACCCGGTCGTCAAAGAATTCACGCCGGGCAATCGCGATCCGAAAGTCTTCTGGCATGAGCCGACGGGCCGCTGGGTCATGGTCCTTTACGTGGAACTACCGGGTAAGCTGCATACCATTCACATCCTGACTTCCGCCAACCTCAAGGAATGGTCACTGGAAAGCGTTGTGAAGGGGGGAACCGAAGGGGACACGTTCCTGTATGAGTGTCCGGACTTGTTTGAACTTCCCGTCGATGGCGATGCGACCCGGAAGAAATGGGTGCTGACGGCAGCGAACAGCGTCTATGCCGTTGGCGATTTTGACGGTCGAACGTTCGCGGCCGATTCGAGCCGCGTCAAAGATGTGCAGGGGATTGGTTTCTACGCCGCCCAGACGTTCAGCGATCTTCCCGATGGCAAGCGAATCCAGATCGCCTGGATGCAGGCCCCTTCACCGGGAATGTCATTCAATCATCTCCAGACACTTCCCTGCATCTTAAATCTGGTATCGACGCCCGACGGTCCGCGACTGACGCGGACTCCGGTTCCAGAACTGGTGACACTGCGCGAAGGACCCAATCAGGCCGATAAACTTTCCACTTTCAGATCCGAGCTGATTGAACTCATTGCGGAATGGGAACCGAATACGGCGGAAACGGTCGAGTTCCAGATTCGTGGTGCGAAAATTCAGTACGACGCCGGGAAGCAGGAAATTGTCGTGAATGGCCACCGCGCAGCAGCGCCGCTTGTTGGTGGAAAACAACGCGTGCAGATCTTCACCGATCGGACCGCACTGGAAGTTTTCGCCAGTAACGGTGCCACCTACGTGCCGGTACCGTTTATCGCCAAGCAGGACGACCAGTCGGTATCGGTCCAGTCGAACGGCCAGCCAGCAAAGCTCAAGTCGCTGGAAGTCTATCGATTGAAATCCGCCTGGAGCGGAAAGTAGTGCAAGGGTGAGGTCGGGGCCCGGGTTTTCGCTCGGTCTGCCGGGGCCCAATCCGCGCCGAAACCGGTCCGGACCAGTCCAGACCATTTCGGTGGCCACCGGGCCTTTGCCCCCGTTCCCCGATCGAGCCATCCCCCTGACCTGCATCGTACTCCTCCCTGTCGTCCTTCCGCTCGCCGAAACGGCGGTAGACACGGCCGACAGGAAAGGATGCAGGCCTTGACCAAGGGGGGATGTGCAAAGGCCCGAAATCCGCTGGGAAGGCACCGTCGCTTTTGTGATGGACGGAAAAGTTCTTTTTGCGGAAGTCTCCTGTTGCGGAAATCTCATGGGATACGGAAATCCAATGACCAGTTTACTCGACCTGCCTGCCGTGAGCGGATGCTACCTCTTTCCTCAAAGTCGCACCGTCCGCAAAGCGTGGATGGTTCCCGTCGATGGAGCGGAACTTGCCTGTGTTCACCATGTCATCGACCCAGCGCGACTGACGCTGATTCATTTCCATGGCAATGGAGAAGCCGTGGCTGACTATGTCCCCTGGATGGCGGAAGAACTCGCAGCACAGGGACTGAACTCGCTGTTTGTTGAGTACCGCGGCTACGGAGCCTCAACCGGTGAAGCACAGCTTGTCGCCATGCTCGGTGACGGTGAAGCGGTGATGAAAGCGGCGGGGCTGACTCCTGAACGAGTCATCGCCTTCGGGCGGTCAATCGGCTCGCTGTACGCGATCGAACTTGTCCATCGGCAACCGACCACGGCGGGTTTGATCCTGGAAAGCGGAATTGCCGAACCGGCCGAACGGTTTCTCAAATACGCCGACCTCAGGGGGACGGAGTTGACGCCGCAAGATGTGATGGACGAAGCCCAGCGCCACTTCCATCACCGACAAAAGCTGTCAGGGTATCGAGGCCCGGCGTTGCTTTTGCACACCGTCAACGACGGAATGGTCGAAATTTCCCATGCGGAACGCAACCTGCAATGGCTGGCAGGCGATCAGAAAAAGCTGATTCGATTTTCCGCAGGGGACCATAACCGGATCATGGAATGCAACGCACAAGCTTACTTTGATGAAATCGGTGAGTTTGTGAAATTGCTGGAAATCGGATAACAGTGATGGACTACGAGACACAGTGATTTGATCCTGCGGCGTGATGCAGAGTCTTGATTCACCGTCGTTCGAGTCCCCCTCGGGCTCAGTAAGTTGGGTGTCAGAAGGACCGGAAAATGTCACGATTCTGTTACCTGTCGCCATGGATGTTGTGCCTTGGAGTTTTCATCAACGTCGCCGGGGGTGAGGATCGCATTGCTCTGCCGGGTGCCGGACTAACGATCCCTGCTTTCAGCCTGACCGATCTCAGCGGAAATGCAGTCGAAGTCTCTCCGCGAGAGAAGGCCCGGCTGACGGTCGTCTGTTTCCTCGGAACGGAATGCCCGCTCGCACGACTCTACGCACCACGTCTCAGTCAGTTGGAGAAAGAGTTCTCGGCGCAAAAAGAGGCCGATCGGCCGCTGGTCCGCTTCATCGGGGTCAACAGCAATTCGCAGGACTCTCAGGAAGAAGTCTCCGCCTTCGCGAAGGAATACGGAGTCACCTTTCCGCTGTTCAAAGATCCGCTCAATCAAGTGGCCGATCTGTTCGGTGCAAAGCACATGGCGGAAGTGTTCGTCCTCGACGAGGATTTCGCTGTTCGCTATCGGGGGCGGATCGACGATCAGTACCAGCCGGGCGTTTCCCGTGGGCAACCGACACGGCAGGATCTGCGTGTCGCCATTGAAGAACTACGGGACCGAAAACCCGTAAGCGTCCCCCAGACCGAAACGACGGGCTGCCTGATTGGACGAGTGAAGATTCCGAAGTCTCCTTCGCCAGACCAACCCGTGGTGACTTACTGCCAGGAAATTACCCGCATCCTGAACCAGCATTGCGTCGAGTGCCACAGGCCCGGCGAGATTGCCCCGTTCTCGCTGACCGACTTTGAAGAGGTCAAAGGGTGGGGCGAGACAATTCTCGAGACGATCGCTGCCGGCAGGATGCCGCCGTGGAATGCCAATCCGGAATACGGGCACTTCCGCAATTCACGCTTGATGCCGGAATCAGATCAGAAACGGATTCGGGAGTGGGTGGAAGCCGGAATGCCTTACGGCGATGAGTCACAGCTTCCCCCGCCTGCGGAATTTCGTGACGGATGGCAACTGTCGCGGGAACCGGACCTCGTGCTGAAAATGCGGGACAAGCCATTTAAGGTCCCGGCCATTGGAACGGTCGAGTATCAATACTTCGTAGTCGATCCGCATTTTGAAGAGGACCGCTGGGTCTCGGGGGCGCAGGTCATTCCCGGCAACCGACCGACAGTCCATCACTGTATTGTCTTCGTGCGACCACCCGATGGGACCGACGTACGAGGCGTGGGATACGTGACCGGGTACGTCCCGGGGCAGCGCAGCTTTACCATGGCGCCGGGATACGCCCGCCGTGTTCCCGCCGGTTCCAAACTTGTCTTCCAGATGCATTACACCCCCAACGGAGCCCCGCAGGAAGACCTGACTCAGATCGGATTGACATTCATTCCCGAGTCGGAAGTGACCCACGAGGTTTTCACCCTGCTGGGGATCGATCAGGAGTTCGAGATTCCGCCTCATGCGGCCGACTTTGCAGTTCATTCCAGCGTTAGCTGGTTCCCTAAACGGGCTGAGCTGCTCGCGATCGTCCCGCACATGCACGTCCGGGGAAAAGCAATTCAGGTGGCAGGTCGACGCGGGGACTCCGTCCAGACCCTGCTGGATGTCCCGCGCTACGACTTCAACTGGCAGCATGTCTATGAACTGACCACGCCCCTGAAGCTGGATCAACTCGACGAATTGATGTTTACGGCCCACTTCGACAATTCAGCGGGGAACCCCGCGAATCCGGATCCCTCACAGACCGTAACGTGGGGAGACCAAACGTGGGAAGAAATGGCAGTGACCTTCTTCGAAGTCTCTGAGCCACGGGATTCTCAACAGGAGAGCGAGCCTCAGGCGAGCAAGCGGAAGCTGATCGTCAAATCGGCATCGGAGAAAGTCAACACGCAATCGGTGGAACAATTTGTGACCGATTTCTTCAAGCGGTTCGACAAAAATCAGGACGGTGTCGTTGAGAAACACGAAACTCCGCTCGGCTTCCGCAGGTACGCGTTCTACCAGTATGACAGCGACGCCGACGGAAAACTGAGTCGTGAAGAGATTCGGTCAGCAGCAGAACGGGGCCGGCCTCAACGATAGAGCACACGGAACGAGGGTCTGGATTGTCAATTTCGCATAGCTTCGGACGCTCGACCGCCTGGATCGTCGATCGCCCCATCTGGGCCGTACTGATCCTGGTCCTGATCACTTCCGTCGCCACGGTGGGCTACATCGACCCTGACCTTGTCAGGAATCTATTCCTGCCGAAGCCCGTCGTAAACGAAGCGCCAGCCGCCGCCCCGGCGGCACCGACCGAGCAACCGGTTGTGAAACCCCGTCCGCAGGTCGAAGCACTGGATCTCACCCGATCCGATGCGATCCTGGTCATTGAGTCTGATTCGATCTTCACACCCGCGGGCGCTCAGGCCCTGCGTCACATGGTCCAGTCACTCGAGTCACTTCCGTACGTCTGGAAGGTGCTGTGGATGGACCGGGTTCCGGTGCTCAATATCTTCGGTCTGCGCGAACCCCTTTTTCCCCACTCACAGGCCTCACCCGCCCGGTTTGCCGCTGCCCGTGAGCACGCTTTGGCGAATCCCCTGGTGAAAGGGCAGTTGCTGTCGCCAGACGGTCGAACATTGATTGTGCTCGTCAATTTTGACTGGCTTTACATCACCAGCGACGATGACTGCACGGTCAACCTCAGACGAGCCGCCGAACAGGCGTTGGCGGAATTTCCGGAAGTCAAATTCACAGTGGCGGTGACGGGACAGGTACCACTCCGGCTGACGATGGAGCAGACCCATGAAAAGAATAACATCAAGTTTCGCGTGATTGGCTACGGCGTGGTTCTGGTCATGGCGGCGATCCTCTTCCGCGGAATCGTCTCGGTCGTCATTGTCTCGCTGGGCCCCGTCCTGGGGATCTACTGGACCGTCGGGTTTCTCAATTTCTTCAACGTGCAGGACAATCCCTTCAACGACGTTGTATTGCCAGTGATGCTCAGCCTGATCGGCCTGGCGGACGGCGTGCATCTGATGGTGCAGATTCGGCGATTCCATGCGGCGGGAATGAGTGAACGAGTCGCGGCAAAAGCGGGTCTGCAGGAAGTCGGGCTGGCCTGCTTTCTGACTGCCATCACCACCAGCATCGGCTTCTGGTCGCTCTCGCTGGCTCAGCACGTGGTTGTTCGGGAATTCGGCTGGAGCTGCGTCCTCGGGGTGGTCCTGACGGTCATCGCGATTCTGCTTGTCATTCCCCTGGCCTACTTTTCCAGGACGGCTCAGTTTTTCCGCCGCGTGTTCGGCCACCGGATCATGGGAATCCGTCTGGAACCTGTGGAGCACAACGAAGGCTTCGTCGAAAAGCACCTGCATCGGGTGACCGGAATCGTCGACTGGGTGCTGAAGCGGCCGAAGCCGATTGCGTGGATGGGCATCGCCGTGACACTTATCTGTGCCGCAATTGCTTCTCAGTTGCGGCCCGACGAGCGGCGGTCCAGCTTCCTTCCGGAACGAGCCGAAGCGACGAAGGCCCTGCATCAGATGGATCGTGCCTTGGGAGGACTGGAATTTTCCGAAGTGAAGATTCGCTGGTCGGCAAACATTCCCTCGGATTCACCTGAGGTCCTGAAGGTGATCGTCGCAGTCGACGACCTGCTCAGATCCGAGCCATTGATCGGCACGCCGATTTCGATTCGCAGCCTGCTCGATGCACTGCCCGGCGACAGCCCCACGGAAGAACGTGCCTCAATGATCGAGCTGCTGCCTGCACCGCTCAAGCGGGCGTTTTACAAACCGGAAGACCTGTCCGCGACGGTCACCTTTCGAGTTCAGGACATTGGCATCGCTCAGTACAGCACGGTTTTCGAGCGAATCGAGAGTCGCCTCGCGCAGATCATGAGCGAACATCCTGATTTCCACGTGCATCTGGCGGGGCCAGCGATTCACCGCTGGCGTGATCTTTACCGAATTGCACTGGATCTGGGCTCCAGCCTGGGCAGCGAAACCTTCATTATCATCTGCGTGCTCGGACTGGTCTTCAGGTCCGTCCGCATCGGACTGATCGCCATGATTCCCAACATCTTTCCGCTCGTCATCTGCGCCACGTGGATGGTCTTTACAGGCCAGCCACTGGAGATCGTCACCGTCTGCTGCTTTACCATTTGTCTGGGAATCGCCGTCGATGACACGATTCATTTTCTGACCCGGTTCCAGGAAGAACTGCCCCGGTCGAGTTCCCGCAATCAGGCGATCAGGGCATCTTTCGAAGCGGTAGGGACTTCGATGCTGATGACGACCATGGTGCTGGTCGCCGGTTTTGCCACGGTCACATTCAGCGACATGCGAGATCAGCGGATCTTCGCCAGCATGGGGGTGATGACCATGCTGACGGCGATGATCGGCGATCTGATCGTGCTGCCGGCAATCCTCTCGCTTTACGCGGAACCTGCGAAGGGTGAGATCGCGCAGTCAGACAAGACGTGATTGATACCCGATTCGAAGGCGGAAGCGAGGTGGCGAAAACCAGGACCTGAAGAGACACCTCGATGGAGGTCGTACGAAACATTCGTGGATTCGCTGAAATAGAGCCCCTGTACCTGATTCGCTGCAGTACTGATTTGCGGGCCTAAAAAACACAGAACCGGTCGCGGGCTGTAACTTGATCGACGCATTTGTGAATCGCGAGAGATGCCGTTAAGTTGCCGTGTGCCCTTCTTCGAGGAACAAGCGCCTGGCGAGGGTCGAAATGCCCGTAGCGTGGCCAGGCTTCAGCGAGAGTTTTCGAGCTATTTCGAGTCCGTGACGGGATACACAGTCAGAACCTCCGCATTCAAAATGCGTCAGTCTCTGCGTGGATAAAGTGAAGCGGAACTCAGTAAAGGAAATCGTTGTCTCATGTCGCGTGAGCCGTTGTTCAAAATCAGTGATGCAGGACTCTTTTGCCCACGTGGGGCGTTCTACATCGATCCGTGGGCCCCTGTCGCGACTGCGGTCATCACTCACGCGCATGCCGATCACGCTGTCCGAGGATCGAAGCGCTACGTCACGGCGGAATCGGGCCGACTGATCCTCTGGTCTCGCATGGGACAGCATGCCCGCATTGAAGGATTGGCGTTCGGCGAATCAATCGATCTCAACGGAGTGAAAGTTTCGCTTCATCCCGCCGGACACATCCTCGGTTCGGCTCAAGTCCGGGCCGAGTACAAAGGCGAAGTCTGGGTGATCTCTGGTGACTACAAGGTGGCACCGGATGCGACGTGTGCTGCATTTGAACCGATCCGCTGCCATACGTTCGTCACCGAGTCGACCTTCGCCCGCCCCATCTTTCAATGGGAACCCCAAGAGGCGACGTTCGACAAGATTCATGCGTGGTGGAAAGCCAATCAGGAGCAGGGCGTCGCCAGTTTTCTCTTCGGCTACGCCTTGGGCAAATCGCAACGGCTGCTGGCCGGACTCGACTTGTCGATTGGTCCCGTCTTCGCACATCGGGACATCGAATCCGTGAACGTCCTTTACCGACAAAGCGGAATCCCCCTTCCCGCCGTGAGAACCCCCAATGCAGGCATGACGCTTGATGAATGGAATCGATCGTTGATTCTGCAGCCACCGGCCGCTCGCTGGACACAGGGATTTCCGCATCTCGGGAATTTCAACACGGGGTTCGCATCGGGCTGGATGACACTGCCCGATGGTCACCGTGTCCGACGCGTTCATCAAGGGTTTCCTCTGTCCGACCATGCGGACCATGCCGAACTGCTTTCGGCGATTGCGGCGACGGGTGCCGAGCGGGTCATGGTGACCCATGGCTACATTGATGAGTTCGTCACGGAACTCAAATCCCGGGGCTACGAAGCCTTGCCAATGCGGACCCCGCGCTGTCGGAAACCGCCCAGAATTCCGGGTGACCAAGCCGCAGAGGGGGGTCGCACAGACCGACCCGTTTCCACGGAAGTCCTCGAGGTCTAAATCACCGATGGCAAACCCGCTCGGTCCAGCAGACAGCGAACCCCGGTTTCTGGGTCCATGCTGGCCGGGCAGTATCTGGTGCAAGCGATTTCCCTGATTCGAATTCCGTTTCAAGGGAGTCCTTTCCCGACGCGAGCTGCCGTACGACTCAATTTCGGTGTCAGCCGCTTGATCACTCAGCCGCAGCACTTACCAGACCCTCGGTGGGCAGTGTCCCCTCGTTCCAGGTCCTTCCGGAAGAAGGACGGAAAGCACAGCCCGCACGGACACCGTGAAGAGGGACTCCAGCATCGTCGAGTGCGCTCCCGTCGGCTTCAGATGCCTGGCGATCTGGTGAACGGATGCTAAGAGGTCACGGTCATTCTCTGACTCAATTTCACAAAACGGGCCTGAAGTCCTGCCACGAGAATTCCGAATAGAGCGATCGTGTCAGCAAATGGTCGTAGAAGCACAAAAAACCAAGGTGGTTTTTCATATTCGACAGACCGTCTGACGGGGAAAACCGATCATCCCCGCAGAAAGAAAATTCGATCCGCTTCCCCGCTTGACAACGTAAGACAACTCGACTAATGGTTCTATCGAATTGGCTTTACGTACGAAGAAGTTGGATTGCAAGGCCGAAGCAATCGATCGTTATTGAGGAAGCGCAAGCGATGGGTTGGCAACAATGGCCTTGCAGTTTTTGAATATATGCACTGTTTACTTGTATCAATTGATGCGTTCCGAAAGTCCGAGTATTTGAGGTTTGCTCCGATGACGAGAGTCTTGCTCGAAGAAGAACACGTACTGGCCTCTTGGCTCCCGAAGTCACCTGGAGGAATCTTCTCAGGTGCTTTCACAGATGTAGTTGTTGCACCACGCATGGCTGATGATGACGATGTCGCCCCCGGCGATGACGAAGATGGCTTCGGCGATGACGATGATTTTGAAGATGATGACGAACTCGAAGATCTCGACGACGAAGAGGATCTCGAGGACGACTTCGACGATTTCGATGACGATGAGTTCGACGACGAAGAAGATGATTTTGATGACGACGACGATGATGATGACGATGACGACGATGATGATGACGACGATGACGATGATTACTAATCGTCACTTCGCAGTCTAATGCGTTGTTGTGTTGAATAGATCGCAGCACCGGCCGGCTCACATGCCGACCGGTGTTTCGCATTTTGATACGCCCCAGTTATTTCTCTCAGTTACCATACAGGAGTCGCCGGAATGCCGTGCTTGTGGGATCAGATCAATGAAGCTACGACCTACCTACGGAAGATCTGGCAGGGGACGCCGAAAGTCGGCTTGATCCTGGGTACAGGACTGGGAGGACTCGCCGAACAGATCGAACAACAGGCCAGCATTCCTTACTCCGAAATTCCGCACTTTCCTGTCTCAACGGCACCGACTCATGCCGGGCGGCTGGTCTGCGGTCTTCTTCGTGGCAAGCCGGTCATCGCGATGGAGGGACGGTTCCATTACTACGAAGGCTATAGTCTTGAACAGGTCACGTTCCCGGTTCGGGTCATGCGCGCTCTGGGAGCAGAAGTGCTGCTGGTGACCAACGCTGCGGGTGGGATCAATCCGCAGCTGGATCTGGCAGATCTTGTCATTCTCGAAGATCACATCAACCTGATGCCCGACAATCCGC
Organism: Schlesneria sp. DSM 10557; assembly: GCF_041860085.1. Lineage (NCBI taxonomy): Bacteria > Pseudomonadati > Planctomycetota > Planctomycetia > Planctomycetales > Planctomycetaceae > Schlesneria > Schlesneria sp. DSM 10557. Next base: position 6,900,663 of record NZ_CP124747.1, on the reverse strand, counting down.
TACGCGGCGTAAATGACGACCGTCTGGGCCCCCGCTGGCCTGATCTTTGCGAGCCCTATACTCGATCGCTGATCCAGATCGCTCGCGCATCGGCACTGGAAGAAGGCATTCACCTGCATAAAGGTGTGTTCGTTGCCGTACCAGGTCCCAACCTCGAGACGCGTGCTGAATACCGTATGCTGAAGGCAATGGGAGCCGACGTCGTTGGTATGTCGACTGTCCCCGAGGTACTGGTCGCCGTTCACGGCGGGATGAAAGTACTCGGCTTTTCGGTCGTCACAGATCTCTGTCTGCCCGACCATCTGGAACCGGCAGACGTGCCGAAGATTCTGGCCAATGCGGCGATCGGCGGAGAAAAACTCGCTAGACTCATTCCCCGTGTGATCGAACACATTTCGTAACCATTTCGCAGGGGCTTGCCTTCGTTTTCTGGATGACGGGGACAATGTCAGGACAATTGATTCCCGCTCCGTGTTCCACGCAAGCCCTTCAGTCTTTTCATGCAGTGGCCAGCAGTCCAGGGCTGGCAGTTAGTGTGCCTTATTAGGAATGTCTCATGTCGGAAAGCAAAGCCCCTTCCTCCTCCAGTGACCCTGCCGAAAAAACGACGTACCGCCCCACGCCAGAAACGGCAAGCGTCGTAATTTTTGGTGCATCTGGCGATCTGACGGCCCGGAAGCTGCTTCCTGCTCTCTTCGACTTATGGCACGATGGATTCCTTTGCGATCGTTCGCCGATCATCGGCGTTGCGCGGCGGGAAAAGACGGACGAAGTTTTCCGAAACGAAATCTTCGAAGCGATGGGAGGACAGTTTCGCGGAGGTGAGATTACCCCCGAACAATGGGCACGCTTCTCAAATCGACTCTTCTATCGGCAACTGGATATTTCCGTCTCCGACGGCTACGCCCAGTTCAAGCAGCAACTGGAGGAAATCGAGCAACAACAGGGGACCGGCAGTAATCGCATCGTCTACATGGCAACATCGCCGGACCTCTTCCTGCCCGCGGTCGAGCACCTGGGTGCTGCAGAGATGATCCCCGGACGGGATGACGAGAATTGGCTGCGAGTGGTCTTTGAAAAGCCATTTGGTCACGACCTGGCTTCGTCACAAGAACTGAGCGGTAATCTTCGCCGGCTGCTTCGCGAACAGCAGATCTTTCGTATCGATCACTATCTGGGTAAGGAGACCGTTCAGAACATCTTGCTGTTCCGCTTCGGCAACTCGATCTTTGAACCGCTCCTGAACCGAAACCATGTTGATCATATTCAGATCACGGTCGCGGAATCACAAGGGCTCGAACGAGGTCGCGGTGGTTACTATGACAACTCGGGCGCGCTCAGAGACGTCTTACAGAATCACGTCCTGCAATTACTTTGCTTGATTGCGATGGAGCCACCTGCCTTATTTAATTCGGATGACCTTCACGAAGAAAAGCTCAAAGTCATTAAGGCCCTGAGCCCGGGAAATCCTGGCGATATTTCGAACTGGGTCGTCTCGGGCCAGTACTCCGCCGGAACTGTCGATGGAAAATCGGCCATCAGCTACTTGAGTGAAGAGCGAATCCCGCAGGATTCCCGCACCGAGACTTATGTCGCGATGAAGGTGCAAGTGGACAATTGGCGCTGGGCCGGCGTTCCCTTTTATCTCAGAACCGGTAAGCGACTTCCTGCACGCGTGTCCGAAATCGCCATCCAGTTCAAACACCCACCGCTGAATCTGTTTAATACGGTGGAGTGTGACGGCGACATGTGCGCATTGGTCGGTGCCAAACCGAACAAGCTGGTGTTCCGGATCCAGCCGAGTGAATCGATCAAACTGTCGTTCTCGACAAAGCGCCCGGGCATGCAGTATCAGATTCATCCCGTCACGATGGACTTCGACTACAAGACATTTACCCAGCCATTGCCTGAAGCGTACGAGCGACTGTTGCTGGATGTCCTTCGTGGTGATTCCACGCTGTTCATGCGCAGCGATGAACTGGAAGCCGCCTGGAAGTTCGTCACACCGATCCTGGATTACTGGAACCAGCACAAGATTGTGCCCGAGCCCTATCGCAGCGGGACCTGGGGCCCACGTGCCGCTGATCAACTGCTGCAGAGTGAGGGCCACAACTGGCGCTCCCCGACCAAGTAACTCGCTACGGCAGAATCGGCCATTAGATTTCCGAAAGAGAAGGCGACCTCTTGACTGGGGGTCAAGAGGGATAAACCTGAAGGCTGGCGACATCTCAAGATGTCGCCAGCTTGCTTTTTCTCAAGCTTGTATGGGTGATGTGCATCTTACGCTGCAACGGGGTTGATCGTTACCCACCCATCGGGAAAGGGATCACCCGCGCCTCGACGGGCTGTGACTTCCGATTTGGGTGAATCACGTTCGCCACGAAGGATCATCGCCGAGTTCGCATCTCTCCAAGCCCGCAGGTGCTCACGCGGAACGACTACGGTAATCTACGACCCGTCCGTCTGAACTGTCTGGCAGCAACCGGAAACGGGCGGGAGGCGTCACGTCCTCTTCGCGATTTTTTGCTCGATCCGATCGACGTTGTTGCGGCGATGTTCGCGATCAATGGTGATCGGCTTTGGGATTTTGGTCCCTCGGTCACGAACTCGGATTTTTGCACCCCGGAATACGAAAGAAACCGGACGTGAGAGTCACGTCCGGTTTCTGATTTTTACACGGGAGTCATCGGAAGGGGTTACCGAAGAGCCGCCGCGTTTACGAATTCAGATGCAATCTGAATCAGGGAGAAGTAGGCGTTGGGCAGCAGTCATCCAGCCCGTTGACCTTCGAGAGCGTGATCGCGCTCAAGACCACTGCAGCAATCACACCAGCGGTCAGCAGAGCGATCGTGGGATCGATGCTGCGGAAGCCGCACCACCCGCCTGGAGGGCATTCATCGCAATTGGCATACTGACCGCGGGCACCATTGTGTCCCAGAACGATCAACGCATTCTTGCGGGCGGAAGGGGGTGCCGATTCTTCATTCCAGACGCGGAACAGCCCTTCCGTCGTCCCCGAACTCACCTGATAGGCACCTGGCTTCAGATCGTTGACGGAGAACATCCCTTCAGCGTCCGTTCGGGTCCGAACGATTTCGGCCTTCCCCTGGCGTACGACAACTTCGGCATTTTTGACCACAGCACCCGTGTGATCCACAATTCGACCGGCGAATTCGCCAGTCGACAGTTTCGCAACGTCGGCAGCGACGGAAGCGTGAACCGTGCGACTCACTTTCGAGGTCGCTTCGGCCGCTTGAATGGTCGACATCGGAACGACCATCCCCATCGCGGCGAGAGTGACGGAGATACCTCGAACCAGCTTTAAGATCGGCATAACCCCTCCTTGTTTGTCCAGCGTAATTAAGATGACCCGCGTTCGTGTAGTTAACGATTGAACCGACCCACCCGGCGGGCGATCCTCGATTCACACTGTGTAGCAAGAGTTCTCTACAGCTCGTGCGGGGGAGTGAATCCCAGCGACGTTGTTATCGTCCGTCAGAGTCTGTCTAAAACAAGCTCTTCGGAGTTGCAGGAAAGATCATGTGCATCTTGCCTAAAGTGACATCCAGTCGGTTGGCGGCAGATGCTTGAGCCAAAACGGGCGGATTCTGCATGGTCGTCCCTTTTTTCCCTCCTCCCTTCCCGACGGGGTCGCCGCTGTGATCTGCTTCCCGTTTTTGCTAGAAGCTTTTTTCTTGATACGAGGACGACAGGCTCGTCGCTGAGTTGACGCGATTCACCTGGAATGCCTTGCCCGGCGCTGGCGAATGTCCGGCCCGGACGACAGATCAAAAACATAGCCTGGAGCGAGGACGATCGTGTTGACCCAGAATGCCCCTTACCGCCGCTGGACCTTTCCCGGATTCGACCGGCAACTGGGGGATCGTCCCCTCATCATGGGGATCCTCAATACGACCCCGGACAGCTTTTCCGACGGAGGAAGGTTTCTGCCGGTCGAAGCCGCCGTAGAACAGGCACTGCGCCTGGTTTCCGAAGGAGCTGACATCCTCGACATCGGGGGAGAGTCAACTCGTCCAAATGCGGACCCGGTTCCGCTGGAAGAGGAATTACGGCGTGTCGTTCCTGTCATCGAACGGCTGCGAGACGCGATTGAAATTCCGATTTCCATCGATACCTATAAAGCCGAGGTGGCGCGACAGGCTCTGTTGGCAGGGGCGTCGATCGTCAACGACATTTCCGGGCTCCGTTTTGATGCTCAGATGCTCGACGTCTGTCTCAGGCATCCCTGTGGCGTCATCTGCATGCACATTCAAGGGACGCCCAGGACGATGCAGATTTCGCCCCGGTACGAGAACGTCGTCGAAGATCTTTGCAAAGATTTCGCAAAGCGGCTTGAGGAACTCGAACGGGCAGGACTCGCACGGGAGCGGATTGTGATTGATCCCGGAGTCGGCTTTGGTAAGACAGCCCAGCACAATCTCGAGATTCTTTCGAACATCGGCCGCTTCCGGCAGCTTGGCCGCCCCGTCCTGATTGGGCACTCCCGCAAGGGATTCCTGCAGAAGATCCTGCAACAGAAAATCGACGAGCGATTGTTCGGAACGATCGGTGTCTCGATCGGTCTCGCACAACAGCACGTCGATCTCCTGCGGGTCCATGATGTGGCTGCGAACCGCGACGCCATTATGGCCTGGCGTGCGACGCAGCCACAGGGGACCTTGCCAACTAGCTGAGGATGATGGTGCTGTTGACGGTGTTGCTCAGGGCATTGCCATCAGACACCTGGAACGTGACCGTTCGATTGAACAGCGACGGCGTCAAACTGAGGTTGCGGTAGGTCACCAGTCGCAGAGCAGACTGGAAGTTCGAGACGGTGGCTCCTCCTGGTCCGGCACTGAGGGTCATGACACCGGTCACCGGGTTATAGTTCCCTGTGATATTCCCCGTTGAGGCATTTCCGACAAACTCCAGGAAGTCCTGTCCAGCGAAGAAGATGTTCGACAACTTCACGGTGGCAGACATCAGATTCACATTGTTCGCATCAGAGACCGTGATGCCGGTGTTAATCGGAGTCGGTCCCTGCCCTGCGGTGTAGTTGATGATACTCGATCCAGCGATCACAGGTGGCGAGTTGAAGAAGACCGTACTCGAGACCGAGTTGCTGTAAGCAATTCCGTCAAACACCTGGTACACAATCGTGCGTGGCGACGTCACCGGAGTCGCACTGGCGTTCCAGTAGGCCACACTGCGAAGTGCTGCCTGGAACTGAGCGAGTGTCGCGGATCCGTTCTGAGAAACCAGTGTCAGCACGCCGGTCGTCGCATTGAAGCTACCCGTGATGTTTCCGGTCGCATTCGATGGGACGAATCCAAGTGCATCCTGGCCCGCGATATAGTTGTTACCGATTCGAACCGTCGCCGAGACCAGCGTCGTGCTGTCGATATCGGTAATCGTGATCGCCGTGTTCACCGCCGTCGCCGACTGCAGCGGCGCGTAGCTCAGCACACTCGAACCCGTCAGGATCGGAGGATTGTTGATGGGGGTGTCGTAGATGTCCTGAGCAGTCAGGTCGGCGAACTCGGCCGGCTGGCCCCACAGCCAGTTCTTTGATGCACCACCCGAGATGACATCGGGTGCGGCGTCATTCAGCACCGTGGCGTCGGCAACCAGACGGATGCTGCCGTTCTGCCCCACTCCGCTCCGGAGTTTGCTGACACGCTGCTCGAACGTGTCTGCGGATTGCCATTCGGCAATAATCGTCGAGAGTGCCGCCAGGTCGTGATCGTAAACTGTGAAGCTGCCGATGACGATATCGTCGGCCGAATAGCCCGTAACGGTATCAGCCCCGGCCCCACCGATCAGCAGACTGCGGCCAGGTCCGGCGACGATCGTGTCTGCGGATTCACCACCCAGCAGGACATTGCCGCGAGAATTTCCCGTCAAGTGGTTGGTCGCATGACCACCACGGACGTTCATCACGTTCGTCACATTTCCGATATTGGTTGCGACGCCATTGGACAGATTGACGGTCACCTGAGTCAGGTAAGACCCGTAATCCAGCCAGTTAAAGCCCCCGAAATTTCCGTCGATCGTACCGGTGATGAGGCTGTTCTGGTCCATCATCCGGAAGATGTCGACCCCTGTCCCCCCCTTCAGATTTTCGATCCCGGTGAAGTTGAAGTTGCCATTCACGTTCCCGGTATTGCGATCCATGATGGTCCAGACGTTCGTCGTGGTTGTCGAGTTGGCCCCCGTCAGCATGTCATTGTCCGAGGTGCCGATCAGGTTCGAAATGTAGGCGTAACCTCCTCCGATCGCACTGGCAGGACTGGTGTAGACGTTCACGTTCGTATTCAACGTCGACTGCAGGCCAACGACGATTCCGTTGTTACGGCTGGAGTAGTCCAGGGTGTTCGTTCCCAGTCCGGCATTAACCACACCCGAGACGAAGCCCACGGGCAGGAAGCGGTAAGTGTCGTTCGCAATTCCACCAGAAAGATTTTCGATGGAACTGAAGAAGAACGTGCCGTTGAGATTACCCGTATTGCCACTGGTGATCGACCAGTCGGTGGCGAGGTTGGTGCCGATCAACGTGTCAAAGGCACTGGGGGTCGCACCGCTGCTGCCGACAAGATTCTGGATCAGCAGGAACCCACCACCTACCGCCGTGGCGGAATTGGTCTGCAGATTCACCACGATGCTCTCGGTGCGGCCCGAGTAATCCAGCGTATTCAGGCCCAGGCCTCCGTTGATGCTGCCACTCACGAAGCCTGCTGCGGAGAACTTGAAGGTGTCGCTGACCGTTCCCCCAATCAGGTTTTCGTACCCGGTGAAGTTCGTCGTCGTAAAGACACTTTCAACCTTGCCGGAATTCTGACCTTCGATCTTCCAGACGTTCGTGTTATTGATCCCGGTCAAATTGTCCGAGCCCGAAGTTCCGATGAGGGAATTGATCTGGCTGAATGTTCCACCGATCGCGGTTGAGGTGTTCGCCTGCAGATTGGTCACAACGCCGATGCTGCGAGCGGAATAGTCAATCGTGTTGGCCCCGCCACCACCGATCACGTTGCGGGAAACAAACCCTGTCGGACTGAAACTGAATGTATCCACATCACTTCCCCCCTTCAGGGTTTCAAACCCCGAGAAGAAGTTCTGAAGATTGATATTTCCGGCGTTGCCGCTGGTGATCTGCCAGGCGTTCGCGGTATTCGAACCGGTCAGCGAGTCAGTGTTGTCGGAACTTCCCAGGAAGTTGGTCATGTTCGAGAACTGACCACCAATCGCGGTCCCCTTGCCCGTTCCGATGTCGACGAGGACTCCCGCCGTCCGGCTTGAGTAGTCGAGGGTGTTAATTCCCCCTCCCCCTTCAACATTGCCGCTGACGAAACCGGCTGGCCCGAAACGGAAATTGTCGATCTGGCCGCTTCCCACCAGATTCTCGACGTTGCTGAATGCTTTCCCATTCAAGGTGCCCGAGTTGGGACCGGTGACCTGCCAGTTATTGGCGGTGATGGGAGAAATCAGCGTGTCGTTTCCGGTTCCTCCGTCCACCGTCAGAGTCGTGGACTCGAAAACGCTGTTGATGGTGATCTGATCATCGTTTCCATGACCAAAAACATTGATCGTGTTAATGGTTGTGGAGGAATCGTACGTCGTTTCGACGCCGTTCTGGATGACCTTCACTCCATTGGAGTCCTGGGTGACAGAGATGGTATCTGCCCCGGCAGTCCCATCGATCTTCAACGTGGTCCCCATCAGCACAGGAGAAAGTACGCGTCGTGCTTCCAGCAGTTCGATTCCTGTGTAGCCCAGGCGAGTACGTGGGCGGAATTGGCCTCGTTTGTGGTCCAGCCAGTTGCGGAACAGATCGAGCATGCCCATTTTCGTTTTCCTCTGATGTGGAGGCGGCGATGGCCAGCCACCACGCGCGGTTGCGGAAGCAAACTATTGACGCACAATCCCGAACGCTGGCAGATCCCATACCGGGAGCCATGCAGCGGAATTCAATTTCTACCTGGATCAGTTTGTCGAACGGGGGGAATGCCCCTCAGCAAGATTTGAGTCCCCGCTCATGCGAGCGGAAAAAATTGAGAAAAACTCAACTTTTTCACTCTCCGTAATCTGGTCAATATAGACCGCCTGCGTTGAGTTTGTTTCCTCAAACTCCGAGCGGGATCGGATTCCCGCGAAGATGTCAGGGGACCTTACGGCTGGAATGCCCTGTTACGTCTTTAGGTGACGAATCGGTTGTAGCTCTCAGCAACACCTTCAGCCTGTATGCATGTCTCCAGACAGGTTGCACAAACATGCGCATAAGATATTTGCGTATAGTCGTTTACGTTGTAAATCGACGAAGACGTGAACGGCCGCCTGTAGGGGTTTTAGGGTGGCGACATTTTTGACAAAAGTTTGACAATCACATGACGGTCGTCTGACACACAAATTCCGATCTTTTCATAAGATCCTTCGGCGCGCAAGCAGGACGTTCAGCGCGATTGGTGACCGAGGAATGGACTCGCTCGGCAATCAATGAAAACCTTTGATTTGGAAAATACATATGTCAATTGTGTCCCCCAATCGCGCGAAGTCGGATAAACACACCCCTTTCCGTGATGTGCCCCGTGAGCACGTTTCGGCCCCTGCGGTCGCGAAAGAAACGCCAATCTGGGAACCCTGGTTGCCGGAACGGTTGTCCTGGAAACAGGTTGACTGGGTGATCGTCGGCTGGATGGTCGCCATGCATGCCGGTGCTCTGGCAGCCCCCTTCTTCTTCGAGTGGAAGGCTCTGGCCGTGTGCGTATTCCTGCACTGGTTCACCGCCAGCATTGGTATCTGCCTGGGTTACCACCGCTTCCTGTCGCATAAGTCATTCAAACTTGTCAGCCCCATCCGTTTCGTCACTCTGATGGCCGGTGCCCTTTCCGGAGAAGGCTCTCCACTGGCTTGGTCCGCAACACACCGCCTGCATCATCAGCGGTCTGATCAGCCCGGCGACCCACATTCACCTTTGATCAGCGCGATCTGGTCGCACCTGACCTGGATGTTCCTCCGTCGCACGAAAGAGGAACAACAGGCTCTCTATAAGAAGTACACCCCGGACCTGATGAGTGATCCGCTGCTCCAGTTCTTCGAAAAGACTTACTCGCTTTGGCTGATCGGTTCGGGTGTCGCTCTGTACGCGATCGGCGGACTTCCCATGTTGTTGTGGGGCCTTTGTGTGCGAATGGTGATGGTCTATCACGGAACGTGGTTCGTCAATTCGGCCACACACCTGTGGGGCTATCGCAACTACGACGTTCGCGATGAAAGCCGTAACCTCTGGTGGGTGGCGATCTGGGCGTACGGAGAAGGCTGGCACAACAATCACCACGCTCACCCCCATGTGGCTCCTGCCGGACACAAGTGGTGGGAACTCGACCCCACCTGGTGGGCCATCAAAACACTGCGATTCTTCGGCATGGCCTACGATGTCGATGACCGTATTCCGACGACCCGAGCTCCTGCGGCCGATGCCTGATCGTCCACGAGTGAATTGAACAATGAATCTGGTCCCCTGCGGAACTCCGCAGGGGACTTTTTTTTGCGTCCCCCGTCCACCAAAAACACGGCATACGGGCATACGCCCCTCATCGGTCAGAGCGTCCCGGCAGAAGACTCCCCCAGGTTTCCCCTCCGGCCCGAAGCCCAGAATAGAGAATCCCTTCATGCGGTTCCCGCTGTCATCTACCGAACGGTGGAGTTATCACGCGCATCCATTAACGACCGGACGACGCTGAAACCGGGGTCGCGACGAATTTATCGGTCGTGACGCACGACGTCGCCTGATTTGCTTCCGCGAGGATCGTCTCACGAAGCTCGGCCACTAGAAAAAAAGAGCCGGTGATGACGATCAGGTCGTCGGGGCCTGACAGACGTTTCGCGAGTGTCCACGCGGACAGAGGATCGGGTGCGAGATGAGCGGGCCGCGTTGTCATGGATTCGACCAGACCTGACAACTCTTCCACACTGACGCCGCGAGGATTATCTCGATAGCGAGTCAGAATCAGGGTGTCGAACTGCGGCAGCAGTTGCTGCAAGATCCCGGCGACATCCTTATCTTTCGTTGCTGCGAACACGAGAATTCGCTTTAAGTGCGACTGCTCTTCCCGCATCGCAGCAACCAAAGCCCGGGCGGATTCCCAGTTGTGGGCCGCGTCGATGATCACGGTTGGGGACTGAGCGATCATTTCGACCCGCGCGGGCCAACTGACCCCCTGCAGTCCTGATTTCACCTCCGCATCAGGCAGGCTCCACCTCCGAGCGCGTAGCTCGTCGACGACGGCCAGTGCGAGCGTCGCGTTTGTCGCCTGATGTGGCCCCCGCAGCACAATCGGAACATCTTTCCACAAGGATGTCGGCGTGCGGACATCGATCTGCGAAATCCCCTGCGATGCGGTTCTTCGTTCAATCAACTCCAAGTCTCGCCCCAGCAGCGTCAGCGGTGCCTGCCTCTCGCAACTGGTCTGTTCGATCATTTCACGTGCTTCCCCTGGGCCCACCCCGGAGATGACCGGCACCCCTGTTTTGATGATCCCCGCCTTTTCGTAGGCGATCTGGTGAAGCGTGCTTCCCAGGACATGCGTGTGGTCGCGACTGATGTTGGTAATAACCGTCACGAGCGGACGACAAAGATTGGTGGAATCCAGCCGGCCACCTAACCCCACCTCGAGCACCGCCAGATCGACTTTCCGATCGACAAAATGTTGCCAGGCAAGAGCGGTCGCCAGTTCGAAATATGTTGGCTGCATTCGACCGGGGAGGTTGTCCATTTCGGCAATGGTAGGCAGCAGCCGATTCACCAGTTCGACGAGTTCCGACTGGCTGGGCTGTACCCCATCGACCGTGAAACGTTCTTCAAACGCCGTAATGTGAGGTGAGATATACAATCCGCAGCGGTAGCCGCAGGCTTTGAAGATCGACGCCAGCATCGAACAGGTTGAGCCCTTCCCTTTCGTTCCGGCGACGTGGACGACAGGAATTCGCTCGTGGGGGTTCCCCATCAGTTCGAGGAGCAATCGCATCCGATCGAGTTTGAAATCGCTCGTGGAATAGGCTTCGGCGTGGACTCGTTCGTAATTAATTCGGCCAAACAGGTACTCGATTGCCTGTTCGTAGGTCTGCAAAGACTCCGGCATGTGAGATTCCGGCTGAATCCTGAGATGTGATGACAACGTTACGCAGTGCACATTGTTGAGCGCGTCATCGCCTATTTGTCTCGCTTACGGCGAGGTCGGAAGAACCGCGTCGATTCTTTTACCACTCGGCGGCGCGACGCGATACGGACCAATAGCGTCAGCAGAAAATTCCGCCAGCCGGGAATAACGCACTGCCTGCGCCGCTCGGCCGCTCGCAGGGCTGACTTGACGACAGGCTCCACGGCCAGCGACGAATGCTTCTGTAGCCAGCCCGGTGCCCCTGCGACATCAAAAAAGCTGGTGCGCGTCACCCCCGGACAGACTGCCGTAACCGTAATTCCCCGATCTTTCAGCTCACAATGCAGAGCCTCGCTGAAGTGCAGCACGAACGCTTTACTGGCGGCGTAGACACCCATGTAGGCCACTGGCTGAAATGCCGACAGCGACGAAACATTCAGGATGACGCCGTGTCCTCGTTCCAGCATCTGGGGAAGGAGCCGATAGGTCAGTTCCATCAATGCCGAGATATTGAGTCGCACAAGCTGCAGCAACCGCTCAACGTCGGCCTGATCCACTTCTCCGACCACACCAAAGCCAGCGTTATTGACGAGCAATTCGACGATGACCCCTTTTGCAGCGATTTCCTTCAGAACTCGCTGCGGCTCAGCCGGATCGGAAAGGTCGGCAGAGATAATCTCACACCGCGTCCCATGCTTGGTATGGAGCTCTTGAGCCAGTTCCGCCATAAGCTCGGTGCGGCGTGCGACGAGAATCAGGTGCATGCCGCGTGCGGCAAGTTGGCGCGCGAACTCAGCACCCAAGCCCGCAGAGGCTCCAGTGACGAGTGCCCATCGATCCGCCATCTGCTTCCACACGCTACGATCCCCGCGTCTTGCGATGCCCGTGAGCAAATGAGAAGGTGAAATCCGCGATGATTCTGCCTTCGCGCCATGTTGCGGGCCTCCGGCCTGCAACGTTCGCTACACTACGACCCAACTGATGCTGATCAAGACGTCTGCAAGGATTCTGCTGTCCTGCCGAATTCTTTCGAGGGCCCCAAACCCACTCCGCGCAAGTCCGACGAACGACTCGGCGAAACCCCATGAACTTCAGCACAGAATCAGAACCACATTGCGAGCTGTCACCAGATCAGGTTCTTCGACATGACACCGCGACCAGACACAGAATGATATCACAACAGAGTCCATCGAAAAAGTCAGTTGGAATGCGAAACCGGCAGTTTGGCCTGAACACATACCATTGTTTTCCGAAGGAAGAAGCATCGCGTGAAAATGCCACACATCGCGTGTGAGGGTTCGCTTCCCGACTCTTTAGGACTCTGCCAATTCTCCGCAACCGTGTGCATGAAGACTGCGGTGAGAGGTGCTATTGCACACTAGCCCGAAATTGCCACGATTCGCTTCAGACACGCAAGGAGATTTGCGATTGCGACTGATCGTGGCACAGCCGCATTGAAAGCGGGGAGCGAACATGGATGACGGACAAGGGAAACGAGCGGTCTTCCTCGACAGGGACGGGACGGTGAATGTTGAGGTTCACTATCTCTCGCAGCCAGAACAACTGGAACTGCTCCCGACGGTGAGTGAAACAATTGCCCGCCTGAACGCGCTGGGAATCGACGTTGTCGTCGTGACGAATCAGGCAGGGGTTGCCCGGGGATACTTCCCTGAGCATAGACTTCAGGCCATCCACGATCGTCTGCAGCAACTTCTGGCCGACGAGGGGGCAAGCGTGACTGGCATCTATTATTGTCCGCACCATCCTTCCGCGGGGTTGGGCCGCTTCAAGACGGTGTGCGAGTGCCGCAAGCCACTGCCCGGCATGCTGCTGCAGGCGGCTCGTGAGCATGGCATCGACTGTTCCCGCTCACTGATGATTGGCGACCGGGACAGCGACCTTCAGGCCGGCGCCGCCGCCGGGTGCACGACGGCACTTGTCAGAACCGGCTACGGTCAAGAAACGAGCGCAACACTCAAACTGGACCAGGTCCGGGGACTGGGTGTCTTCACGACAGTTGAAGATGCCGTCAAAGCCTGGCTGGCACTCGATCAGAACAAAGTCCTGCCCAGCGACTCGAGTCTGGCGGAGGAATAATGCAGGTCCACGCAGAACGTGGGGGAATCTGAATCTCCCGGGAGTGGCTCGGGTCACTTTCAGACCTCAATGCATACTCCTCAGAGGCATGTCGCACCTGCAAGACACTTGCATCGAATGGACGTGACCAAACAGGGATCACGATCCCACTCGGCACGGCTCGAAGCCATTGCGATGAAGCGGAAGTGAGACTGGGGTCACTGGCACGGCCCTGAATAGAAAGACGTCGGGCACAGCGTTGAACTGCCCCGACGTCCACTTTACTCAAGAATGTCGAGCGGCCCTGCGATGATCAGAACTCACCAACGACCTGATTGTCGCGACGATCACCGAGTCTCTGATAGGTCATGTAGTCAATATTCTCGCTGATGAAGCGGACAGTCCCATCTCCCAGCAGGAAATGAGCGCCCCCCACGTGCCGTGACTTGAAGCCCATTGACGTGTTCCATGCCATCGGACTATTGCAACCGGGCCCAGTGGGAGTGCATGTATCGAAGTTGATTGGCGCAGTCGTCGCGTAAAAGTTCGTGTTCGAGTTTGCCCACCCCAGTTGTGCGTGATCTGCACACTCAGCACGGATTTCTCCCATGAAGATTGTATTCGAGAGACCATCCGTGACGTCACGGAAACGAGCAGCGTAACCTCCGCGACTATAGATCCCAGAAATATTGGCTGGGTTTGAACTACTCGCCAGGCCGTCTCCTCCTGTGCCGAACACGTTACCCTGATATGACGTACATCCCATGTAGGATGAGTGGTGCTGGGCTCCATCGGACAAACCATAACTGGCTGTCGCCCAGTTAAACGACGTCCCTGATTCATACCCGGTGAGAGGATATGTCGTCGGTGTCGTATCGCTGGGGCAGCGCAACCCCGGCGGAGTGATTTCAAAATATCGATTGCCGACAGGTGCCGTACTCGGCACGGGTTCTGTCCAGCTCCCCAGACGCGAATTGAAGTTGATCGTGTTATACAATGGCGCTTGATCGAAGTACGGCAAGAGATGAACAAGCGCTCCCACACCAGAAAAGCTACAGCATCCTTCCCCTGCCCGGATATTGGTAATACTCGCCGGCAGAATGTTCACCACGTCGTTGTAGTTGTGGATCGCCAAGCCTAGTTGCTTCAGGTTATTCTTGCACTGAGTTCTTCGCGCTGCTTCTCGAGCCTGCTGAACGGCTGGAAGCAAGAGTGCAATCAAGACGGCGATAATTGCGATAACGACTAACAATTCAATCAGCGTAAATCCACGCAGCTTGGACCTGAACATGGGCTACTCCTCCGCAATCATGAAAGCATGAAAAAAGATAAAACCTGCTTGCCCGCTTGCTATGCGACAAACTCAGTCCTCCAGGACAATTTCTTTCTCGTTAGATCCTTCTTCAATCGTGTATTGAAGAGGAGTCTTCAGGGAATCAGAGTACTTAACGGGAATCATCCCCTTGGGAGGTTTGGGAGGACCGTTTTTTGCGAGGTCTGCGGGAGTCATTGGTGCAGTTGGGGCGGCCACCTTGGCCACTGTCACCTTGTGAGTGCCAATCGGCGCACCATCATTGGTATCGAAAGTAGTAAGCTGGAAACGACCACTGCTGTCGGTACGCCCTACAGCCGCCCGAGGGGCACCATCCATCATGAATGACACTGCCGCATCGGTGACTGGCTCACCCTTATACTTCACAACTCCTTTTACCTTAGCGAGTTTAGGACGGTTTTTAACTCCAGAACCGCAGCCGCTGAGGAATGTCATCGCCAGAAGACACGGGACGCATAAACCTGCTACACACACGCGAAATCGCATCCGAAATAATCCTTCACTGGGGCTGCGAGTTGAGTTCCTCACAAACAAACAAATGAGTTCGGTACTACGAGAAGTCCCAACTGTTCACGGGTTAGATGCCGACAAGCACTAACAGCGCAGACTTCGGCCCAAAGATTTAACGTAACAATACCAGAGTCACCCACTCACTCACTCGTGACAGCGAGACGGATCAACTCACATGCCTGACACGGACTGACAGAAAGACCGCCGCAAAGAAGCAACTAAACGCCTCTATCGTTTACCTGCTAAGAGCAACACCAAGAAGCGGAATTCAAGACACGATCGAACGCTATAAAAGTGACCTCGGCGGGTCGCCGGGTTATTACGTCACACGTGAATGTAAGGTTAAACGGAGATAGATCCTATTGAATCAACGAAGTCCGATATTGTCAACGCCGCACTCGTCTCATTGGCTGAATTTACGATGAAGCCGTAAGTTGAACATTTGTATCGATCTTCCGCAGCGCGGACGCCTTGCCCACGTGCCGGCCGGGTCAGCTCGGCGAAACGAGACCTCACCGCCCCCCCCCCCGCATTGACGGATTATCCGCAGTGGAAGGGGATCACAGTATTTCTCGCCAGTTGGCTGCAACCGTATCCGCCACGTCATCCAGTTGGCCCGAAAAGGCGATCTTGGTCATCGCGAGGGCGAATCCCGCCGCCTGCTGAATCGTCGCTTTGGGAGGCATCGCAAGCACATTCGCGTCCGTCACGATATCGACGACCGCAGGGCCGGGATGCGCCAGAGCCTGTTCGAGTGCCGTTCGAACATCGGCTGGGTTTTCAACTCGAATACCCATCATTCCCAGTGCTTGAGCGACCGCGGCGAAGTTGGGATTTGTCAGGTTGCAACCGAAAGGAGACATTCCTGCGACTTCCATTTCGAGGTGCACCATTCCGAGTGAATGATTGTTGAAGATGACAATCTTCACGGGAAGATTTTGCTGCCCCAGCGTCAGGATATCCCCCATCAGCATCGCGAATCCTCCATCGCCAGAAAGGGAAACGACCTGCCGGCCCGGGAACGCGGCCTGAGCTCCGATCGCTTGCGGCAATGCGTTGGCCATCGAACCATGAACGAACGATCCGATTAACCGTCTTCCCTTCGAAGCACTGAGGTACCGTGCAGCCCAGACGCAGCACATCCCCGTGTCTGCCGTAAACACCGCGTCCTGATCGGCGAGTTCGTCAATCACCGAGGCCACGAATCCAGGGTGAATCGGGGTTTGCACACTGCCGTTCTCGACACCCGATCGCAGTTTCCGTTCGGCTTTTTCGTGCTGCTTCAGCATCGCGTCCAGATATGATCGGTCGGTTTTCGGTTCAAGTAGCGGTAGAAGTGCTTCAATCGTGGCGCGGATATCCCCGCACAAACCGAGTTCTAACGTCGCCCGCCGACCGAGGCGTTCGGCACGGATGTCAACTTGCGCGATTTTCGGCCGCGTTGGAATGAAATCGCGATAAGGGAAATCCGTCCCCAGGAGCAACAGCGTCTCACATTCATGCATGGCATTGTAAGCGGCCCCCCAACCCAGCAGGCCACTCATCCCGACTGCGAAGGGATTGTCGTAATCGATCCATTCCTTCCCCCGGAAGGCAAATCCGATCGGAGACTTCAAACGGTCGGCCAGTTCAATCAGTTCGTCATGAGCCCCCGCGCAGCCGCATCCACAGAACAGTGTGATCTTGCGTGATTCGTTGAGCAGGCTCGCCAGCTTTCGCAGGTCCGAGTCATTCGGACGGACGACCGGATTGGCAACAACCACCGGATGAGCAGCCATATTGGCCGGGGCCTGTTGCGAAGCAACATCACCAGGAAGCACGATGACGGCAACTCCGCGGCGCGTCAGCGCATATTGAATGGCCGACTGGAGCACGCGCGGCATCTGCGTGGGATTCGAGATCAGCTCGCAATAGTGGCTGCACTCGCGGAACAACTGGTCCGGATGTGTCTCCTGAAAATAACCGAGCCCGACTTCGGTGGACGGAATATGCGAGGCAATGGCAAGCACCGGAGCCATGCTGCGGTGAGCGTCGAACAATCCATTGATCAGGTGCAGATTCCCCGGACCGCAGCTTCCCGCACAGACTGCCAGTTCACCTGTGAGTTGAGCTTCCGCCCCCGCCGCGAACGCGGCAGACTCCTCGTGCCGCACATGAACCCATTCAATCTCCTGGTGTCGATGAATCGCATCGGTAATCGGATTCAGACTGTCGCCAACAATTCCATAGATCCGTCGAACGCCTGCTGTTGCCAGCGCTTCCACTAAAGCATCACCAACGGTCGGAGCCATCATCAGAACTTCTCCTCGTCGCGAACCAGAGTTGGTGACGTCGGGACCGAGACGGAGCCCCGACGCCGGTCAGTAGAGAGCTTCACGTGAGCGTACGTCGGTGCGACTTCCATACCGCCCCGGCAAGACTTCAGCACGGGATTCTTAAATTTCCGCAGTCAGTTGTGACATCAGACAGATTCAAACATGGGAACCTCAGACGACAAGAGCATCGCTCTCTCGACATCAGCATCGTGAGACACTATCTCCATTACAACTCTCTTCGCGCCGCAGAATCGCCTGGCATCAGGCAGAATAACCGAGAGTCACTGGCCAGTTCCTGCAGTCGCCAGATCAACCGCCCGACTCGTCCGATTGACGTTCGGTGAGGTCGGATCTTGCCCCACTTGCTGTTAACACATAGAACGTCAGGGAATGCACTGCGAATTGTCCCGAGGATCTTTCGATGAATGTGAAACAGCACACGCTTCCCTGTCTTGGCCTGCTGATGCTTCTGACAGCTTCCTCACCGGCGGACGAGGCCCCCTCCAAGGGACCGGGAGTTCGACGCGTCAGACTGGAAAAGTGTCACATCACGCTCATCGATCAGGTGACACTCGCCTCAGACCGTACGGGAATTCTGAAGCTGGTCGAGTTCAAGGAAGGCCATTCCGTCACGGCAGGCAGCCTTGTGGCCCTGATCGCCGACGAAGTGGCCCAGGCCAATCTCGCCGTGGCCGAAAAGAAAGCGGCCAATGGAGTCGAACTGGAATTTTCGAAGATTGCCAAGTCAGCGGCCGACAGCGAACTGAATCGACTGCTGAAAGCAAATCAGCTCGCGGTGGAGAAAGGGGGAAAGGAACCGGTCCCTCAGCTTGAAATCGATAAAGCCAGACTGGCTGCGGATAAAGCAGCACTCTCCATTCAACTCGCTGAGCATGAACTTGGTCTGAATAAATTGAACGCAGCCGTCTCGGCGGCAGAACTGAAGACCTATTCAGTGCAGGCTCAGTTCGACGGTGTGGTGACCCGGATTTACCGCAAGAAAGGGGAAGCCGTCCGACAGGGGGATCCCGTCGCAGAAATTGTGAACACGGACCGCGTACGAGTGGAAGGCAACGTCCCCTTTCAAGACCTCTCTTACGCCCGTCAGGGAGCGAAAGTGTACGTGAAGCTGCACAATATCGACCCGGACCACTCGCACGCGAATGAAGTGTTTGAAGGGAAGATCACGTTCGTCGACGTCGTTTCGGAGCCGATTGACCGAACGACCCGAGTCTACGCCGAAGTCCGTAATCGAGATAACATACTGCGAGCAGGCCTCGAAGCGGTGATGGAAATCGAAGTGGAAGGACAAGTCGCCGCAAAGGTCCGCTGACTCCCACCGGGCGAAAGTCGACGGGGTGAACGTCGGTCTCTGCTCGGATGCCGGCAGTACACCTCACTGCTTCATCGTCAAGTCCCTGTTTGCAAGTCCCTGTTTCCTCAACGACCGCGGCCCAAGTTCGAACGGATCCGGCCGTCGTCGCACTGACCTCATTCCCTTTCGATTACGCGAGTCTGCCACAATGTCGATGGCGATGCCTGCCCAGGAATTGCGTTCCAGCCAGCGACCCGTTCCGCTGCGCGGGCGGATGGATCTGGTGATCAAGCAGATCGAGTTCCAGGGGGTGTCGCACTTTGTGATCAAGGATCCCGTCGGCCTGACCTACCACCGCCTTCGTGCCGATCAGTATCGAGTTTTGAATCTGCTGGATGGACAGAAGAGTCTGGAAACGATTCGTGCGGAGCTGATACGTGAATTTCCAGCGATCAGCCCGACGTTAACAGAGACACAGTTGCTTGTTTCGGACCTGCACCAGAAAGGCCTCGCCTACAGTGTGCGTCCCGGGCAGGCCTCGGCGCGAATCGAGCAAAAGCGGAAGAATCGTCGACAAAAGGCTTTTGGTGTCCTGACCAACATCCTTTCGGTTCGGTTGCCGGGCTGGGACCCCGATCGGGTGCTGGCGGCGATGGTTCCCTGGACGCGCTGGGTGTGCCATCCCATTGCCGTCGCGGCAGCGGTGGGACTGGTGCTGAGTTCCTGGCTGCTGCTGGCCATTCAGTTTCGTGCCTTTCAGGCAGGGCTCCCTGCCTTCCAGCAATTTTTCGGCTGGCCTAACCTGCTCTTTCTCTGGATGACGCTGGCTGGTTCCAAGATCATTCATGAGTTTGGTCATGGGCTCGCGTGCAAAATGTTCGGCAGCGAATGTCACGAGATGGGGGTCATGCTGCTGGTCGGCAGCCCCTGCTTGTATTGCGATGTCTCGGACTCGTGGATGCTGAAGAATAAATGGCACCGAATCCTGATAGGTGCGGCGGGGATGATCGTCGAAGTTGTGCTCTCGGCGATTGCGATCTTTCTGTGGTGGCTGACTGAGCCGGGCCTGTTTCATTTCCTGTGTCTCAACGTCTTCTTCGTCACGACGCTGACCACGGTGATTTTCAATGCCAACCCGCTGATGAAGCTCGACGGTTACTACATGATGAGTGACTTTCTCGAGATCCCCAATCTGCGGCAGAAGGCTGACAAGCTGACGGGCGAATTTTTCTCGGCACTTTGTCTGGGCATCGAACCGCGTCCGGATCCATTCATGCCTCAGACCAATCAGCACTGGTTCATCCTCTATGCGATTGCGTCGAAGATTTACGGCTGGTTCGTGCTGTTCGGGATCCTGACGTTCCTTTATACCGTACTGAAACCTTATGGATTGCAGAGTCTGGGTCAGTCCGTAGCCTACTTTTCGATCGCAGGGATTCTGGTTCAGATGACGAAATCGGCATACAGGCAGCTCACTCAACCGCGCGAGAAGCCGATCCAGAAATGGAGGCTCGCCCTGTCCGGCCTCGTCCTGGCAGGGATCATCGGCGGACTCGGGATGATCAAGATCCCCTTCATTCAGTGGGCCGCCTTCATGATCGAGCCACAGGAGGTGCGTCACGTCGTAACCCGGGTCCCCGGTGAGCTGGTGGAACTGAACGTTCAACCGGGTGACTATGTCGAAGCGGGACAGCAACTGGCGGTGCTGTACGACCCTCGACTCAGCGAGGCGAAACGTCGACTGACGCTGCAACGGGAGGTTCAGGAACAGTCGAAGAAAAATGCCTGGGCACTCAACGACCGGACCGAGATGGCTCTGCTGGAAGAGAGCCTGAAATCGATCGACGAACAATTGAGCGAGATCGAGATGCAGATCCGGCATCTGGTTGTTGTCGCTCCTGTGGCCGGACATGTGATCGCTCCTGCCCGTCAACCGATCCCCAACCTGGAAATACAGAAAACGCGGCTGGTTGGCTGGACGGGAACGCCACTCGACCGAAAGAACCTGGGTGCATTCCTGGAAGAACGGACGGAACTGATGAGTATTGCTCCGTCCGACTTAATGCAGGCCACGCTCTATGTCAATCAGGGTGATCGCTACGACATCCACGAAGGGCTGAAGGTTTCGCTCAAGTTTGACCACCTGCCCCAGCAAACGTTTCGGGGGACGATCACGCAAATCGCAACCGCTCATTCGGACTTCGTGCCGGAAACGATGTCCGTCAAACGAGGTGGGCTGCTCGCAACGAAAACCGATCAGGACGGGCGGGAACAACTGCAGGAAGCTGCTTACCGCGCTACCGTGATCCTCGACGAATCCCCCGCTGGTTTGCGCCCCTATCTCCGCGGCAACGCAAGATTCATGGCGGTCCAGCGATCAACCTTCGGCTGGCTGTGGCGTGCTCTACGACGGACATTCCACTTCAAGATGTGAGCGGGATGGGACTGCCAGACGCCCCCTTGAAGAATGGAAACGGACCGAGAGGAGATCATCCTCCGCCCCCTGTATTTTGCGAGACCAATAGATGAACGATGTGCCCCAGAGGATCAAACAGGTAATCGTCATGCGCCACGATCTGAAGATGCGGCGCGGAAAACAGATCGCGCAGGGAGCTCATGCGTCGATGTCATTTCTGACTCGCCGACTGGCCAAAACGGGGTCGCTGTCGACATCCGATTTCTCAGACGTCGAGCGAACGTGGCTCAAAGGGGCGTTCGCCAAGGTCTGCTGCCGTGCCAACAGCGAGGAAGAACTGCTCCAGATCTACGACCAGGCGGTCGCGGCGGGTCTGGAAGTCCACATGATTACTGACAGTGGACGAACAGAATTCCACGGAGTCCCGACACGCACCTGCCTGGCAATTGGTCCCGACGTGGCAGAGCGAATCGACACGATCACCGGCCATCTGGAACTTCTCTAACCCGAATTCACGCTCCGACCAGCCGTCCGCTGGCGGCACTCGTCCCAGCCCTCATCGCGGCATCTCAAGGGCTGGCTCCAACATTCGAACATTCGAAAATATTCACTCGCAGGCTGCGGAACCCAGAGAGGATAGGAGTACTGGAACGTCTCGGGATTCACCAACCTTCATCCGGTCTAGACCCTTTCCCGAATTCCGTGTCTAATCCGCGCGAAAATTGACACAGTGGAGAGCTGGCGCAAGTTGTCCAGCGATTACACAGGGATGTGACCGTGGAGAGTCTTGCACGATTAATTCCGTTTGTCCTTCGGCAGCGTCGTGCGCTGGTGGTATCGGTATTCCTCTCGATTGGAACCGCGGTCTTTGCGGTCGCACAGCTCTCGCTGGTCTATCCGGCCATGAAGCTCATACTGGAAGGACAGACCTATGATGAGCACATCGTTGCAGAGCTGGCTCGCGCCCAGAAGCAGGTGACTGAAGGCACTCACCGAGTCGAAGAACTCGAAACTCGCCTCAGCAAAAAAGTCTGGCTGAGCAGCCCGACAGAAATGAACGAGCGGCAACTGCAACGGGAACTCCGCAAGACGCGCTCGGAGCTGCGGTCAGCTCAATGGGACGTGACCCAGTTCAGTTGGCTGCAGCGCCGTATCATTCCGCTGCTTCCCACCGATGCGTTCAACTTTCTGGCTTTCATCCTGGGGCTGCTCCTGACTCTGACGTTGCTGAAGGAGACCTGCGCTTACTTCCAGGAGATGTGTGTCGGCGGCGTTGTGCAGCGAGTCATGCAGTCCATTCGTCAGCAACTGTTTCGGACGACACTGCGACTGGACCAGCAGACGCTGGCTTTGGAAACAACGCCCAAGCTGATGTCCCGGTTTACGTTT
Organism: Schlesneria sp. DSM 10557; assembly: GCF_041860085.1. Taxonomy (NCBI): domain Bacteria; kingdom Pseudomonadati; phylum Planctomycetota; class Planctomycetia; order Planctomycetales; family Planctomycetaceae; genus Schlesneria; species Schlesneria sp. DSM 10557. Next base: position 6,878,156 of record NZ_CP124747.1, on the reverse strand, counting down.
GATCTGTATCAGGTCGCACATGGAATGGTGCTGCTGGGGGGCAAGATCGTCGTCGAACCGATCAAAGCAACACTCTGTATCGCCTATGCATTCTCGGCAAACTGGCGACTGACGTTGCTCGCCTTCATCTGTGCCCCCGCGCTGGCTCTGCTGTTCGGCGGGCTGGGAAAGAAGCTGAAAAAAGCGGCACAGCGACAAATGGAAAGCATGTCGCGACTGTTTCGCGTGCTGGATGAAACCTTCTCGTCCTTTCGAATCGTTCAGTCTTATCGGAACGAAGGTTTGCATCGGCGACGGCTGGCCAAAGAACACACCGTCTATTACGAGAAGGCGCTACGGATTCTGAAGATTGACGCTCTCGTCAGTCCCTCGGTCGAATTTCTGGCAATGTGCGCGGTATTCATCGGATCTCTGCCCGGCGCTTATCTGGTTCTGCGTCAGAAGACATCCATCTGGGGAATCCAGCTCGCCGCGGAAGAGATGACCGTTTCTGACCTGGCGTTACTTTATACCTGCATGGCCGGGGTACTCGATCCAGGACGCAAGCTGTCGGGTGTTTACTCCAAGCTGAAAAAGTCAGCGACCGCCTGTACCCGGGTCTTTGCCTGGATGGACCGGGCATCGCTGGTCAAGACCGCTCGCCCTGCACTCCCCCTGCCACGTCACAGCAAGTCCATCGACTTTGAAGACGTCATCTTCCACTATGCTCAGTTGGACACAGACGAACCGGGCAGAAAGGCTCTCGACTGCGTGACGCTGACGGTCCCATTCGGTGCGACAGTGGCCGTCGTGGGCGAGAACGGTTGCGGCAAATCGACTCTTGTCAATCTGCTTCCCCGCTTCTGTGACCCTCACAGCGGTCGAGTCTGCGTCGACGGTATGGATCTCAAAAGTGTCGACCTGTCGCAGTTACGCGCACAGATCGGCGTTGTCACTCAAGAGACGCTGCTGTTCGACTGGTCCATTGCGGACAATATCCGCTATGGAAAGCCGGACGTGACTGATGCAGAACTGAAGGCTGCCGCGGATCAGGCCCATGTGACAGACTTCGTCTCGCGGCTGCCGGAAGGACTCCAGACACAGATCGGCGATAAAGGCCATCGACTGTCAGGCGGGCAACGCCAGCGTGTGGCGCTGGCGCGAGCAATCGTGCGCGATCCGGCGATTCTGATTCTGGACGAAGCCACTTCTGCGATTGATACGCAGAGTGAGCAATGCATTCATAACACATTGCGAGATTTCACCAAAAATCGCACGACCTTCATCGTCACTCACGGAATGACACCCAGCCTGCTGCAGTTCGTCACGCATGTCCTGGTAATGGATGGGGGTCAGGCGATTGCCTTTGGTGCGCATGACTCGCTGCTCAAAACTTGCCCTCTTTATCAACGTCTGTTTAATGCACAGACATTAAAACGGGCTGGTTGAGTCAACCACTCACCGTCACTCCCTCGGTCACAATTCCGTGTCGAAGTTCCGAACGGGTTGTCCTGAACCCCAGGTTGGTCAGACGTACGGGAAGAACGCTACGAATCCAGGTCAGTCGGAAAGGCTGCGCGACGGCGGATGGTTTCTGCTTCAGACCATGTGGCCCGGATCAGCCAGCATTCGCGGGCAATCTGCTCAGGTGTCGGCAGGTAGGAAGGCTCATTCGCGGTCGATGAGTGCTTGTTCTTTTTGACTGGTTTGGTAGCGATCATCATCATGTCCGATTCCTTTTCTGAACTGGTGTCACATCAATAAGGTCGAAAACTCTTCCCGTCGGTGGTCGTCCACCAACTTCGGTTGAATTCGAGGTAAGAAGCCGGGTTCGTCACCTGTTGCAGCAGCATTCGGTTTCGCCCTCTCATGGGCTGAAGTGATGTGCTCCTGCAGAGACTTCTCGTGATGGGTCCGAAGGGCTTTCACGCAGGCCTTCCGCTGAGGAAGACGTCACTGAGTCATTGGACTTAGCAATTGGAATGCCATAGCCACAAAGGGGAGCCAAATCGGTGTTTTCAGGCTCTATTTCGCGCTGTGACGGCTCAGTTCAGTGAGCCTACCTGAGCAATTTGGACGCTCGCCGCGCAACACTTCGAGAGGGGTCGCGCGAGAGGCGTTCATACGCAGAAATTCGTAGTCGAGGGTCACGTCCGCAACGTCGCTGAAATCAACGCTTGTAAGTCACAAAGTGAAGAATGCGACCGCGTGAATGGGATGCCGCCTCTGCCGAGCAATGTGCTTCCCCGCAACAAACACGCGAGACGGAGAACTTCTCCTCACCGGTATTTCTTCCCTGACCCTCAGCGTGGTGAGAACCGGTACTGCAGAGGGACGGAGTGAAAACGACAGCAGAGACGCTGCTTGACGTCTCTGCTGATAGAGTCGGACTGTTGTGGTCGACGATTCAGGATTGGGACCAGTACCCGCCGCGACTGTGATCAAACTGAATCTCGGCGCCGCGGACCTCTTCATCAAATCGGCCATCGAGAAATACGGTACGTCCCCGAACGATTGTGCGAACAGGCCACCCCTGCAGTGTGACGCCATGCCACGGCGACCAGCCGCTCTTTGTCTGCTGGTTCTCGTTACGCACTGTCTGTTTCTTGTTCAGATCGATCAGCACAAGGTCAGCATCGTAGCCTTCAGCGATACGCCCTTTTCCAACCATATCCCATACCCGAGCCGGCGCGTCACACATCCATTGAACAACGCTTTCCAGCGAGCAGATTCCGGCATTCACGCTATCGAGCATCAGGGCCAGCGAATTCTCGACAGCAGGCAGACCTGAGGGGGACTTGGGATAGGGCTGCTGTTTCTCTTCGAGCGTGTGTGGTGCGTGGTCGGTTGCAATGACCTGAATCCGTCCCTGCTTCAGAGCGAGCCACAACCCTTCGTTATCGGCAGAGGTCTTGATCGAGGGATTCATCTGAACCAGTGAACCGAGCCGTTCATAGTCATCGACATTGAAAAACAAGTGATGTGGACAGACTTCGGCAGTGATGAGTCCCTGCGGATCGCGGAGGAGTTCTGTTTCGGCCGCGGTCGAGACGTGCAGCACATGGAATCGATGCCGATGGCGGATGGCCAGGTCGATCGCGCGCTTGGTCGCAATCACTGCGGCAGCCTCATCACGGATCAGCGAGTGATCTTCGTAGGTCGATCCTCCATTCAGCCGCTGTGAGTTTGCCCGGACCGTCGCTTCGTCTTCACAGTGAGCGCAAATGGGCAGTGTGGTCTCGGCGAAAATCCGCTCCAGCGCCGCCTGCTCATCGACCAGCAGGTCACCGGTGCTCGACCCGATAAAGATCTTGATCCCCGGCGTCCGGGTTGCCGCCTGAAGTTCTGCGAGATTGGTGGGGGTCGCACCGATATAGAACCCGTAGTTGACGAGACACCTTTCGCTGGCCAGCTGCAGCTTTTCGCTCAGCCGTTCGACAGTGGTTGTCGTCGGCCGCGTGTTGGGCATCTCGAGGAACGAGGTGACGCCCCCCTTGGCGCAGGCTCGTGTGGCCGTTCTGAGATCCTCTTTGTGTGTCAGTCCCGGTTCGCGGAAATGAACCTGATCGTCAATAACACCCGGGATGAGAATCAGGTCATGGGCATCGATCGTTTCATCCACCTGAACCCCTTTGGGGGGATCGATCCCAAGGATTTTTCCACCTTCGATGAGCACATCCACACGGGCCTGGCCGGCAGGTAGAACACAAGTGGCAGCAGATATCAAAGTTCGCACGAAAGGACCTCACTTATGCAACGATTCACATTCTTACCGCAGGCACTTGTCCGGCCGAATCAGTCGGCGCTCAGCGCCTTGCTGACGATCTCACGTGCCTCGGAAACAATCTGCTGCAAGTGCTGTTCGTCACGGCAGCTTTCCGCATAAAGTTTATAGATGGCTTCCGTTCCCGAGGGGCGGGCTGCAAACCAGCCCCCGTCGGTCGTCACCTTGATTCCGCCGATCGGCTTCTGATTTCCCGGGGCGACATCCAGTTTGGCCGTAATCGCTTCACCGGCCAGCGTGTCCGACGTAACCGACGCGGGCTTCAGGCGCTTGAATGCTTCTTTCTCTTCCAGGGAAATCGGCTGGTCGATCCGCGTGTAGTGCCGCTCGCCAAACTCGGCAACGAGATCCCGGTAGTGCTCACCCGGGTCGCGTCCCGTTTTCGCGGTAATTTCCGCAGCGAGCAGCGCCAGAATAATGCCATCCTTGTCAGTTGACCACGCAGACCCGTCCATCCGCAGGAAGCTGGCTCCGGCACTTTCTTCACCCCCAAAGCCCAGTGTGCCGCTGTACAAGCCATCGACAAACCATTTGAAACCGACCGGAACTTCATAGAGATTCCGGCCAATTGACGAAGCGACGCAGTCGATCATCTGACTGCTGACGCAGGTCTTGCCGACTCCCGCCGTCGCCGGCCATTCCGCGCGGTGCTGAAACAAGTAGCGAATCGCCACGGCAAGATAATGGTTTGGATTCATCAGTCCCGACGATTTCGTCACGATTCCATGCCGGTCCGTATCGGGATCATTTCCGAAAGCGATATCGAACTGATCCTTGAGCTTAACAAGGCTGGCCATGGCGTATGGGCTGGAACAATCCATTCGGATCTTGCCATCATGGTCGACGGTCATAAAGCCGAACGCGGGATCTACACGCGGGTTGACGACGGTGACATCGAGTCCGTAGGTCTCGGCAATGGTCTGCCAGTAGCCCACAGCAGCCCCACCCAGGGGATCGACGCCGATTCTCAGCCCCGCACGTCGAATGACGTCCATGTCGATCACATGCTTCAAGTCGTCGATGTAATCGCGCGCGAAATCTTTGGAAGTAGTCGTCGGGGCATTGAGAGCCGCTTCATACGAAACCCGCCTGATCGTCGAGATACCCGCTTTCAACAGTTCGTTCGCACGATTCTGGACCCAGCCGGTGATATCAGTGTCCGCAGGTCCTCCGTTTGGGGGATTGTACTTAAATCCCCCATCTTCAGGAGGATTGTGCGAAGGAGTGATCACAATCCCATCGGCCTGAGGCCCACTCGAATGATCGCGGTTGTAGCACAGGATCGCGTGCGAGACCGTTGGAGTGGGAGTGAAGCCATTCCCGTTCTGGATACAGGTCTCGATGCCGTTCGCGGCCAGGACTTCCAGAGCAGACTGCTCCGCAGGACCCGAGAGTGCGTGCGTGTCTTTGCCGAGAAAGAGGGGTCCAGTGATCCCATGGTTGCTGCGGTATTCGATCAGGGCCTGGGTGATAGCGACAATGTGCGACTCGGTAAACGTACCGTTTTTCGAAGTCCCGCGATGTCCGCTGGTCCCGAAGCTGACCAGTTGTGCTTTGTTCTCGGGATCCGGCCTCTGATCATAATACAATGCGATCAAACGAGATGTATCGATCAGCAGTTCGTGGGGTGCCGGAAGTCCAGCCAGTGGGGAGGTGGCCATATTGTGACCTTTTCTCTCGTTCAGCAACGAATGGGAGAGTCTCGCGTCGACGCAAGGACTCGTAAATTGTGACTTTTTTCACGGAACGGCGATGAAGGTGACGTTCGGATTGGAATCCCGTCGCGATCCACAGCCTCCAACCCGCCCATGTCCAGCCGTCATCGGCCGCTCAGTATAAGCATTCACCCCGAAAAATGGCGCGTCGTGGTCCGCAGAAGACTGTCAAAATTCCCATAGAACGACTCATCCGCCGTAATCATGTGAACCAGCAGCAAAAACAGATGCCGGGAAGCCAGGCGACCCGTTTCACCGTCACCGCACTGCGAGGCCAGAGTCGCTTTGTCCCCAGGTTCTTGCCGTCCTCAGTCGCAGAAACCAACAACACAGCAGCCCCGCACGTGACATCACACGGGGAACACGAAACCCATACCACTGCTTCGAGAGTCCTCTCCGAAGCAGTGCCCGCGGTACCACCCTAGACCAGCTTCTCCGTCAAATACATCAGAGCAACCCGTGCCACTACTCCTGTTGAGAAGCTTCCACTGCCACCGGTGCCCTCGGGAGTACCACAAAGTTCAGGAGAGACGCCACTCGACAGGCTCACCACCGGAAGCGGTCGTGACCCCATTTGGTCTCAGCCGGCGAAGAAACAGGCGGGGCCTCAACAACGGGTTTTGACAGCCGGAACGGCCCGACCTAACATACTCAGGCTTTTGGCTTTCGAGATGGACAACACGAACTCGAGTTAGAGATCATGGATGATTCACCCGCTTCTGCGGGTTCACTGGCGACGAACAATCTCCGTCGTCAATTGTTTTCTTTGGCGATCCCGGTTCTCTGCGAACAGGTTCTGACGTTCTGCGTCGGCTTCTTCGATGTCTTTCTCTCGGGCCGGCTGGGAAAAACAGAAACGGCGGCGATTGGATTGTCGGCCTACGTCTCGTGGCTGGCATCGATGATGTTCAGCCTGGTCGGCATCGGTACCTCCGCGATTGTTGCCCGTGAATGGGGTGCCGGCGAACACGAGAAAGCTCGTCGCATCCTGGGTCGTTCCCTGGCGATGACGCCACTGATCGGCCTGATCATCTTCCTGATTCTTCAGTTGATGGCCACTGGCTTTCCTCAGCTTCTGAAAATGGAAGGTGAGCAGCTTCGGATTGCAGTCGAATATCTTCGCTACGACGCCTGCGGCCAGTTCTTCGCTGGATGGACGCTGATCGCCGCGGCAGGACTGCGCGGAGCGGGCGACATGGTCACGCCACTCAAAGTCCTTGTTCTGACGAACGTCGTCAACATTATCGTTTCCTCGACGTGCACTTTCGGCTTCGTCGTAGGGGAAACAGCGCAGGTGCTGGTCCCCGCGCTGGGCGTCAAAGGAATTGTCATCGGCACGGTGATTTCGCACATCTGCGGTGCAGCGGCAATCACCTGCATCCTGTTCAGCAGGCCCGCAACGTTGCGACTGATCCGCTCGGACCTGGAATTTCATCGTGAAACGATCTGGCGGATCCTTCGAATCGGCGGCCCCGCGGCATTGGGAGGACTCTGCACATTCATCGGTCATTTTGCCTTCCTCATGGTGATTGCCCGGCTGTCTCCGTTGGGCTTTGACGGAGCAACATTCGCCGCGCATGTGGTCGGTATCCGGATCGAGTCCATGTCCTATTTACCAGTCGAAGCCTTTGGAATCGCCGCAGCGACGCTGGTCGGACAATCGCTGGGGGCCGGTCAATTGGAACGAGCCAAACAGGCAGGGCACGAAGCCGTGCGCCAGTGCATCGGCTATGCGGCACTGATGTCCGTCATTTTCTTCGTCTTCGCACAACAGATCTTCGCGATGATGCACGCGGATGTGGCGGTGTCGGTCGCAGGGGTCCCCGCATTCCGCATGATGGCCCTCTATCAGGTCCCGAACGCGCTGCTCATTGTTTACATGAATGCACTGCGTGGTGCGGGGGACACGAAATTTCCGCTCTACTGCGCGTTGCTGGGGAACGTCTTTGTTCGAGTTTCGATTGGCTACCTGTGCGGAGTCTACTGGCAGATGGGACTGCTGGGCGCCTGGATCGGAATGGGGGCCGACAACCTGTTACGTTGCGTGCTGATCACGTGGCGGTATGTCGCGGGGCGATGGACTCGCACCCGCGTCTGACCATTGAAGAGATGCGTCCCACCGGGACCGATGTCCCGGTGGGTCCTGTACTGGCATCAGTTGGACGCCTCGGGAACATTTCCCTGGCTCCACTGCCCGTCGATCCGCCGCCACATCGTTCCCGTTGGATTGGCATTTCGCAGAGGGGCAGGCAGACGGTGTGGTCGCACACCGTCATAGCATTGCAGCATCGCAAATCGTCGGATCGACGACGGGATGCCGACGGCGGTGAATCCAGGATGCCCGGTCGCCGGGAACGGCCCACCATGATTCATGGAGGGGACCACGGCGACTCCGGTCGGCATCTTGTCATTGAGAAGTCGACCGACTTTCTGGCGGAGAATCGCCGCAACCCGGTCGTAAAGGGGGTCGTCTGATCCATCCGTCGAAGTATAGAGACTGCCGGTGAGATTTCCCTCAAGGCAGCGGGTGACAGCCAGAAGTTCTTCTTCATCAGCCGCGACGACGATCAACGATTCGTTCCCGAAGGCTTCCGTTTGAAGCGACTCAGGGTTGTGAATGAACTGTTTTCCGGTGACTCGCAGCAGGGTGTTCTGGCAACAGAATCCTGTTCCGCCCCCCTTCTCACCACCCGCCAGCAGTTGGGCTCCATTCTTGACCAGCGTCTGAATACCGGAATGAAGGTTCTTCTGAACCCCTTCGCTCAACAGCGTCCCCACGGGGGCGGCCGCGAAACGTTCCGCCGTCTCCTTGATAAACGCTTCGGTCTCGGGTCCTGCCAGAGCAATGACCAGTCCGGGGTTGGTACAGAACTGCCCGACGGCCATCAGACAACTCGTCGCGAACTGTTCCGAGAGGGCTGCCCCCTTCTCTTTCAGTGCCCCAGGCAGAAAATAGACGGGATTGATGCTGGAAAGCTCGAGGTAGATCGGCTTACCGACTTTATCCGCAGCCTCTTTCAGGACCATTCCTGCCGAGCGGGCACCTGTATACCCGATCGCGCCGACAGAAGGGTGTGACGCGAGCTTCACGCCATCACTATGATCGATGCGATAGATCAACTGGACAAACCCTGCGGGCATTCCGGTGGCTTTCGCGGCTTCGTGGGCCGCTTCCGCAAAAATGCGGGTCGTGCCGGGATGAGACGAATGCCCCTTGGCAATCACCGGGTTTCCTGCTGCGACCGCTGCCGCGAAATCCCCGCCCGAGATCCCATTGAACGCGAAAGGGAAGTTGTTCGGTCCAAACACCACAACCGGCCCGATCGGCCCCAGCAGGGAACGGATGTTACTCCCGCTGTCGATGGTGGCTTCAACCCATGAGCCGTCGCGGGCGGCTTTGGCCGCCTGACGAAGTTGATTCGTCGTACGGGGAAGTTCGACATCCTGAAGTCGTGGCTGGACCGCAAGGCCGGTTTCCAGATTCGCCAGCGTGACGAGTTCGGAAGTTCGCGCTTCGATCTGGTCAGCGTAAGCGTCCAGAAAATCGGCAAAGCGAGAACCGTTCCAGCCCCGCACCGCTTCGGCCGCTTTAGCTGCGGCATTGATCGCCGTTTCCACTTCGGCCCAGGGACTTACTGGATAAGACTCGGAAAGGGCCTGGGTTGTCTTTGGATTAATCGCCTGGAATGTTTTCGTGCCGGTCGAAGCCCGCCATTCTCCATCGATCAATACATTTTGAGTTTTCATTGCGGTTCCTTGAGCGTCCCAGTTCGCGGGACACCTCTGACTAAGCGTCGCTCTTAAACTTGCCTCTGGCGGCTATCTTCGCGAAGCAGCACAGGGCAATCAACCGAGTCTCAGTCGACAAACATCAGTTCGTTGGCAATCAAGAGCACCTGGGCTAACTGTTCAAGGTTGCTCAGCAGCGATGGCAACGGCCCAGTAAAATCCCGCTGGGCATCCCAGACGGCTTCCGGCATGTTTGGGGCTTCGCTCCCCGCAGATCGATGCCGGACAACGGGGGACCAGAGGTATTGGTCGCTGTTCAATTCTCCATTGATATCCACGACGAAATCGAGCGAGTCCCCCTTTTTCAGCTCGATCGATTCAATGTCCATTTTCTGCCGGGCATTGTGGAGGGGAATCGACGCGAGCGATCCCTGTCGGCTGGAAATGATGGAACAACGAATTCCATTTCCTGCGGCGACCTCATGAGCAGCGGTTGATTCCACAGAGAACGTTCCGTCATGAGGTGCGGTCCAGCGTCGCACCGCGCAGTGGTCCAGATTATTCCCGGGATGCCCACCTGAGGCCGTTACCTGCACCCAACCCAGGGCCGCGTCGGGCCATTGAGTCCCCCCCTGCCAGGCCGCCCCATTGAAATAAGGCAGAGGCTGAAAGTTCGTCAAAATTTTCGCCGCTTCGTCATAGCGGCCATAGCCGTACTGCCAGGCCAGTGACTCCGGACTGACGGCAGCAGCGATCTCTTCTCCGTCGACCGCAAGAAAGGCCAGAGCCCTTTCCAACTGTCCGGGGGTAGGCTGCCGCTGAAATACAGTCCGATACAGCCGGCGAATTTTCTCTGCGGGATCAGTCACTCCGTCCTGACTGACTCGTTCCACCAGACTTCTGGCCTGTTGGGCCACAAAAGGATGGTTCAGAGCAAACAGGGCCTGCTGGGGAACGGTCGTTTCGCTTCGCAGCGGAATGTGAAGGTCAGGGTTCGCGAAATCGAAGACACGCAGCGTCGCTGCCAGGAACTGTCGATCGATTAGGCCGTACAGGGTTCGCCTGCGGTGAGCGGTCCCGTCCGCAGCGAACAGGTCGCTCGCACGCCCCCCCATTTGTAAGTCGAGCCGTCCCGCAGCCATCAACAAGCTGTCGCGGAACTCTTCAAACGACAGACGGCGCGTATTCATTCTCCAGAGAAGTCGATTTTCAGGGTCAACCTGCATGGCACGCGCCAAGCCCGAATTATTGGTTCCCCCAGCAGCTTGCGGTGTTTGATCGTCCGTCCCCAGAGACTGCTGCCGATAGGTGCTGGACAGGACGATCAGGCGGTGCAGCTGCTTGGTGCTCCATTCGTTGGCGATCAGTTGCCGGGCCAACCAGTCCAGCAGTTCCGGATGGCTGGGTGGCTCAGCTCGTATCCCGAAATCGCTGGAGGTCTTTACGAGACCCAATCCAAAATGCCCCTGCCAGACACGATTCACCCAGACTCGTGCAGTGAGTGGATTCTGTGGATCGATGATCGCCTGAGCGAGTTCCCTCCGTCCGCTTCCCTGTTGAAACGGAGCTGGTTCCGATCCCGCGACGACGGAGACGAAATGGCGCTGCACTTCGGCCCCGCGATTAGCAGGATTTCCCCTTCGGAAGATCCGTGCAGGGCGGATTAATTCCCGATCGACGAGGGTGACGGCATGAGCGGGAGCGAGAGGTGACTGAATCAGCCAGCGATCCATCTCACCCTGCAATCTCCACAGTTCGGTCACAGAGCCACTGTCGAAATAGCCTTCCGTCGAAACGATGGGCTCATTCGGAACAAGACAGGGGGAACCGGGCGCAAAAAGGACCTGTCGCAGGGATTCATCCTCAGGAAGATCGAACGCGGCAGGCTCAGGCAATCCCGCTGCCTTCGCCTTTTCCAGATGGAGTTTCCAATCCCGATTCACGGCCTGAAGCAAAGTTCCATACCGTTCTGCGACTTCACGCATGGTCGCGGGAGGAGGTGAGAGCGCAGACAGAACCTTACTGTTTACCATTGCGGGTTCGTCGTTGAGAGCCTTTACGATCAGCGGCGATTGTTCAGCAAATTCGTCAGCCTTTAACGCGGCAAATCGTCGCCATGGTCCGAAGATGGGGTCTTGAATCCGCGTTTCCAGAGCGAGCCAGGCTTCCCAGCGCCGGACAAATGTCGGAATCACATCCGTAACCGCTAGTACCTGATCGAAACCCTCTTCAGGATATTTCGACAGTTCCGTTTGCGCGACGAGATAATCCGTCACCCGCTCGCGGACCCGATCAGATGCCTCGGTCCGCTTCTGCTGCAGCGTGTCGTGCAGTTGCTGGCGGCGTTTCTGAAGCTCTTTATCAAACGCTTCGTACGCCTCATCGCGGACTGGCGGTTCGGCAATCGCCTGCAAACGTTCCGTCGAGTTCAGGAAGACGCCGTAGAGTGAGTAATAATCGGCCGTTGGAATCGGATCATATTTGTGATCGTGGCAACGGGCACATGCGACCGTCAATCCCATTGTTCCACGGGTCACGACGTCGATTCGGTCGTCGATGATTTCGTGCGTGACGCCCAGAAAACGTCGGCCCAGCGTCAGGAAGCCCATCGCCGCCTGAGCACTCAAGTTATTGGGTGCCACCTGATCCGCGGCGATCTGAAGCAAGAGAAACTGATCGTAACGGAGGTCACGATTGAAGGCCTGAACCACCCAGTCGCGATAAGCGGGGGCGTGGACCCAGAATCGCTCTTCCCGTGCGTACACATAGCCTTTCGTGTCCGAGTAACGAGCCACGTCGAGCCAGTGCCTTGCCCACTGCTCCCCATAATGAGGTGAGTCGAGAAGTTCTTCTACGAGTTTCTCGTAGGCATCTTCTGCTGGATCATTCACAAATGCATCAACTCGCTCGGGAGTGGGAGGCAAGCCGGTCAAATCCATCGACAGTCGACGAATCAGTGTGCGACGATCAGCGGCGGGTGACGGTGACAAACCATTCGCTTCCAGACGCGCCAGGACGAAGCGGTCAATCGGTGTCCGTTCCCAGGTGCTCTCTTTCACATCCGGGACGGCGGGGTTCGTAACAGGTTGGAATGCCCAGTGGCGACGATGCACGTCCGCCAGCGATTCGCCGACGGTTTCCAGTGCTGCCGGCCACGGTGCTCCTGCCTGCACCCAATGCTCAAGCGCCGCGATCTGCTTGTCCGTCAGCTTGCCGTTGGGAGGCATTTGCGTATCGCCCAGGTGCTTGACCGCCAGAATCAGCAGGCTGGCGTTGGCATCACCGGGCACGATCGCAGCACCGTTGTCGCCACCCTTGAGCAGGGCGTCGCGGGAATCCAGCCGGAGCCCGGCTTCCTGCTTTTTCGCCCCGTGGCACCGCTGACAATGTTCCACCAGCACCGGACGAACTTCTGATTCAAAGAACTGGCCTCCATCATCCGCTTGCGCAGTTGAAACGAGGAACAGCCCGAACGAACAGATGACTCCCGCCAGCATTGCCGACCGTGAGAGCGATTCCGTTTCCATGGGACGCCCCCTGGTGTTGAATGACGTGTCGAGGGGGCTTGTCGGAAAATTCGAAAACAGTGGTCGTATCATCGAAATCTCACGTCGTGCATCAGGAACGCGAACAGGCGTCGGCCGACTCAACGAGTCTATCCGCAATTATAGATAAACGTTTGCTGATTGCATTCGGCCGGCCTCTGCAAAATTGGATTCGATCCTGATTCCGCGATCAGGGACGCGATCGAACCATGGAAAGAGAGGCAGCGTTACGGGGCCGTGGGTTCCCAACGGGCGATGCGAAATGGAGGACGGAAGTGCAACGGCAGGCGCGGCATCGACTGGTTTTTCCGGTCGCGAATGGGATAGAACCGTGCAAATCGCGTCGGAGAATGGCTCGGCTGCTCCTGTCTATCCGCTAAGCTTGTCTCGCGTACCGACAGAGGGATCGACTATCGCCCCAGATCCCGCCACGCGCGCGGAATGTAACGAAGTAAGTCCGAGGCGATCAGACCGATCTTCGAGTTTTCCTCCGCAGCGATGTCCCCTGCCAGGCCATGCAGATGAACTCCAAATTGAGCGGCCTCAAAGGGTGCCATCCCTTGCGCCAGCAAGGCAACCAGCACTCCCGTCAGGACGTCTCCCGTCCCCCCGGTCGCCATCGCACTGTTCCCGGTGGCGTTGATTGCGACACGAGTCCCATCGGTGATGACCGTGTTCTGTCCCTTAAGTACGACGATCAGACCATTCCGCTTTGCGAATTCCGCGGCATGTTGTTGCCGATTCTGCTGAATCGTCTCGATGTCCAAACCGGTCAGACGAGAGAACTCTCCCGGGTGCGGCGTCAGAATTCTCGCAGCAGCCTCACTGGTCCGCGGAAGGACGTACGGCCGCTTCGCCAGGATGTTTAACGAGTCCGCATCGAAGACCGCCGGTTGCGTCAGAGTCGTATACAGGTGCGTGACCACATCGAGCAGCCCGGCGGATTGACTGAGCCCTGGCCCGACGGCGACCGCGTTCTGCCGCGACAGCACCTCGGATAATTTTTGCGGAGCGGCGTTGGAAAGCCTCCCTTCCGCATCTTCCGGCAGTCCGATCGTCATGTAAGAGGGTTCATATCCCGCGACAATCGAGAGGATCGATTCGGGAACCGCGACGGTCACCAGCCCGGCTCCTCCACGGAGTGCTGCCGTTGAGGACAGGCAGGCCGCACCACTCATCCCTCGACTGCCCGCGATCAGCAAGGCTCGCCCACAATCTCCTTTGTGGGCGTCATCGCTTCGCACAGGTGCGGCTGGCAACGAATTGACAAGCTGCAGAGCGGTGAAATCAGCCATCAAGTCCCTTTTGCAAATAGAATCCTGTCGCATCCTTCAGGCATCGGCCGAGCAGTTTCCGTCTGCGTGACCGTCGAGAGGATCCAAGGATCCTGCTGCCGCCACGCGTCAGCCCGCAGTCAGATTGTACTCATCCGGCGGTCCTTGTGGCATCCCCTGGCTTCCGGGCGATGAGACTGGCGAGATACCCACCCTTAAAGCCAGCGTCGATATTGACGACAGCGACATTCGCAGCACAACTGTTGAGCATCCCCAGCAGAGGAGCGATCCCCCCGAGATGAGCCCCGTAGCCGATGCTGGTCGGAACCGCGATGACGGGGACACTCACCCACCCGGCCACGACCGAAGGAAGTGCCCCTTCCATTCCTGCCACGACGACGATGGCATCCCCGTGCGCCAATCGATGGCGCTGCGCCAGCAGCCGCTGCGGACCGGCAACACCAATATCGAGCACCAGGTCGGTCTCGCATCCCATCCAGCGACAGGTCTCAAGTGCCTCTTCCGCGATCGGACGGTCACTGGTCCCTGCCGATACGACGATAACGCGTCCCTGAATCTCGGGATCCCGGTTCCGCTGAGTCAGCGTTCTGGCGACAGGGTTATGAATGGCTGTCGGCAGATCACGCATGACGAATTCGGCCTGTTCGACAGTCACCCGCGTCGCAAACGAGTTCTGACCGGCGGTCTGCTGCTTCAGAAAGACGTCCCGAATCGCCGCGGGAGTTTTTCCCGGTCCATAGACAACTTCAGGAAAGCCGCAACGTCGCTCCCGGTCCATGTCGATCTGGACATCCGCTGTCACTGCGGTCGCCGCCAGGACAGAGCGAAGTTGAGTCTCCAGGTGGGATAAACTCATCTGCCCTGCTTCCCACTGGCGTATCAACCCCTCAAATTCAGTGCTTGACATCAAGAAAAACTCTATACGAACGGGACAGGAAGACTTTCAGCCCCAAAGGTCAACGGTGGCGGCGAAAGAGTTCCGCAACATACTCGAATCACAACGCGCAGGAAAAGCCGGGCGATAAATATCAGTCCTGCCCGCTGGTGCCGACTTGCACGCAGGTGCAGAGAAACAAACTGCGAAACACCGACGAGTTGTCAGTTCACTTCTCAGCAAAACAACAAATCCACAACACAGCGAACTAGGCTGGCGCGTCTTCGAGTACGAGTTCATCCGTCGACTGAACGGCGTCAACGACGCGACCCTCCTCCATGCGAATAATGCGATCCGCCACGTCCAGGATCCGATGATCGTGCGTCACAAGCAAAACCGTGGTCCCCCGGTGATGTGCCAGATCGCGGAGCAGTTCCACTACCAGCCGTCCGTTTTCCCTATCAAGTGCCGCCGTCGGTTCATCGGCAATCACGATGTCAGGATTCCCCACCAGGGCGCGCGCCACGGCGACCCGCTGTTTTTGTCCTCCCGAAAGCTTCTCTGGCAGAAAATCGAGTCTCTGCTCCATATTGACGAGCCTCAACGCCTGTTCGCAGGCGGCATACCAATTCTGCATGCCCGCTTTGCCATGGACCTCCAGACCCATGCGGACATTCTCGAGCGCCGTCAGGCTGCGGTGGAGATTATGGGCCTGAAAAATAAAGCCGAGTCGCCGACGCATTTCGGTCAACGTGCGGGCATCGGCTCCGTTCAATTCCTGCCCCAGGAGCTTGACCGAGCCTGCTTCGATCGACCTCAGACAGCCGATCAGCGTCATCAACGTTGTCTTCCCGGAACCGGAAGGGCCCATGAGGATGATGACTTCCCCACGCTGAATGGTCAGATCGACATGGTGCAGGACACGGACTTGCGCCTCCCCTTTGCCAAACGAGTGGCAAAGGCCGCGAACTTCAATCGCCGCTGCAGACATTCCCAGGATTTCAGAAGCCAGAGTCATCGGTCGCCTCCCTTAGAACAGATCCGCGGGGTCTGCCGAGTTGAGTCGCCGGGTCGCCACGGCTCCGGAAAACACGCACATCACGGCCGTCAGCAACAGCACGAAGAGGGGGCGAGACCAGGTCATCGCTATGGGCAGCGCCGTTGCGCGAGCTGCCACCGCGTACAGGACCAGTGAAACACACAGCCCGGGAACAAATCCCAGAGTGGCCAGACAAACAGCCTCCTCGAACACGATTCCCAGAAAGTACCGGGGGGAATACCCAATTGCTTTCAAAGTTGCATATTCCGCAAGATGGTCCTGCACGTCGGTCGACAGCACCTGATAGACCATCACCAGTCCCACGATCACACCGATGGCGACTCCGAAACCAAACACGAAACCAATCGGTGTCTGCCGCGACTGGTAGTTCTGTTCGGCGTCAATGAATTCCTGCTTTGTCAGCGCAAGCACATCCCGTTCGGGGAAGTGCTGGTCGATCTGGCGAGCAATCGCCAGAGGGTCGGTTCCCGAAGCACACTTCAGTAGAACCACTGTCGGTGTTCCGGCGGCCCGCTTGGGAAACAGACTGAGAAATGTCTGCTCGGAAACGATCAGCAATCCATCCACATCGAAGGAAGCACCATGTGAAAAGACGCCCCGCAGTGAAAGCTGACGACCGCTCGATTCAATCAGATACTCCCCCTGCTCCTGAATCACAGTTTCAATTTCGCGACGGAAATCCCTCGTACGACGATCGACGATCGCACTATCGGGTTCGCGTAAGAGTGGAACTTGCTGCTGCAACTTTTCATCGAGGAAAACTTCTCCGGACGGAACGATCCCGATCACGCGAAAGTTTGTGGTATCACCCGTCGCGGGATCGGTCCACATCATCGTTGACATGAAAACCGGAGTGGCTTCTGTCACACCGGGAATCGCCATCGCCTGGTACATCCGCGTCCGAGGAAGGGGGTTGGCTTCCCGCAGCGAGCGAAAATCACTGCTGACAAGCACGATGTCCGCAACCAGATTCCGGTGCGTGATGACGCTGGTCTCAAACAGGGCGTTCATGAATCCCAGTTGCATGAAGATCAGGACGTTTGCAAACGTCACACCTCCTACAGCGGCCAGCAACCGGGTCCGATTGTGCTTCAGTTGCAGCCAGCCGATGGGGAGGCGTCCCATCAGACGCGTGAGAAACGGGGTCACGGTACGAACTCCGCCCGAACCTGCAGCCCAATATATTTGCGGGCCACCTCGCTGGCCTCGTCGCTCAGGCGAACCACGACTTCGATCACACGTGCATCGGTATTCGCTGCGGGCGTCGCGTCGACAATGGACTGCCGCTTCACAAGGGGCGAAATCCGCGAAACGTCTCCCTGAAGCGAGTGCGCCAGCGCCGAAGAATTGAGCCACACCGACTGGCCAATCCGAATCCGCTGGGCATCGGTCTCGTACACGTCGATCCGAACATCCATTTTTTCTGTGGCACCAAAATCCAGAATCGGGCCCGAGCCGACGGGCTCACCCGCTCGCTTATGAAGATCAAGCACTGTTCCGGCGACGGGAGCCCGTAAGTAAGCCTGTTCCAATCGCGTTTCCGCCTCCCGGAGCGATCCCTTTGCAACCTCCAGATCTTCGAGCGCCACCAGGACATCGACGGGTTCCTCACCCGGCTCGGCTTCATAATGAATGAGCCGGGACTGAATTTCGACGATCTTTTGCTGCGACGATTCCGCCTGTAGCTGTGCCAGTTCCAGATCCGATTTTGTCGTGGAGTTGCTCCGGTCCAGCCGAGTCAGTCGTTCCAGCACACGTCGGTCGTTCACGAGTGTCGCGCGGGCAATTTCCAGTGAAGCAAGTAATTCCCGTCGGGTGGACTCGACCAGTCGTCTCGTTTGTGCCACGACGGCTTCTGCCCGGCGCACCCGTCGCTCGGCTGTCTGCCGTTCCGCCAGCAGTCGTTCTTCGTTATCGAACACCGCGAGGATCCGATCCGCCTCAACAGTGTCACCTTCTTTGACGTCCATTCGCCGAATGCGCGCCGCGCTGGCCCCGTCTGGACCTGCGACAGCGATAACTTCCCCTGTGGGCTCAATCCGCCCGAGAGCGTAGATCCGGGGTAGAGCAGGAACGGCCGAGTTGTTGCCAGGAACTTTTGCGAGCGTCTCACCTCTCAGATTGGGAGACCGAAGAAACCAGATCCCGGTCGCCGTGAGAGTAAAAACGATGAGACTCGCCACGATCCAGGTGTCGCGTGAACCGTGTCGAGCCCCGCGATCTTGCCGTTCAACCGAGAGAAGCGTCAGGCGAACCGGAGAATCTTCATTCGCAGAAGTAATTTTCTCTGAAGGGCTTGCGCTGGTCTGTGGAAGACTTGGAAGGGCTGACATGATTGTGTCGACTGCGTCAGACAGCCGCCTCTCAATAATGACTAAACGGTCACTAAAGAGAATAGTGACCTTCAAGTCATTATTTGTCAAGCGGAATAACCACGTCGTTCGCGCCGAGAAAGGGCCATTCCTGACGCGAACTGACGCGGAATTTATGGTAGCCTGTTCCAACACAATAACGCAGCCAGGTGGAGCGCATGACCGAAGTCCGAAAACGGCAACGACGTAAGGAAGCCAGACCGCAGGAAATCCTGGCAGCGGCCGTTTCTGTCTTCACGGAGAAAGGGTTTGCGGCAGCCCAGGTGCAAGAGATCGCGACACGCGCGGGCGTCGCCAAAGGGACGGTTTACCTTTACTACAAGACGAAGCAAGAGATTTTTGAAGAGATTGTTCGCGCTAACGTCAGTCCCGTTTTTTCCAAACTGAACGATCTGCTGCATGTCAGACAGGGTTCGGCCGCGGACTTGCTGTGTGTGGTCCTTGAGAGTCTTTACCGCGAACTGGTGGATGTTCCGGATCGCCGGGTCGTGATTAAAGTTCTCATCTCCGAAGGTGGCCAGTTTCCAGAACTGGTCGAATTCTATTATCGCGAAGTGCTGCAATTTGCCGAAAAATTGCTGCGTACACTTCTGGAGAACGGCCGTGACGCAGGTGAATTTCGGGCTTGCCCCGCACTCCTCGAGCCTCGCGTGGTTGTCGGACCGGTCATCCTTGCCTCTGTCTGGCGGATGACATTCGAGAAAATTTCGCCGTTGGATTTACCAAAATTCGTTAAGGCACACCTCGACCTGGTGTTGAACGGATTATTGATTCGTTGATGTTCTGTAGATACGGGCCAGGGATCGGGAAAAGGAATGCTCGAAGTTAGGTCATTCGATGGAACCGCCGAGGAGTTGTCGGACTTCGTCTTCCAGCAGTGGTGTGCCACGTACGAGGGACGAATGCTGGTTCCTCACTGGGGGGCTGACTATTTCCGCTGGCAGTTGCAGATGGATGATCCGCAGCGTCGCTGTCATCTGATTGCTGCATATCGGGGAGCAAAACTGGCTGGTGTGGTCCTTCACTTTCCGATGCAGTTTGCCATCGGGAAGGATGTGTTTACTGCTTCTCAGGCAAGCTGGCTGAGCGTTTCTCCGGAATTTCGGGGACAGGGAGTCGGCAGTGCACTGAATCGGGGGTCGCGAGCCTTCCACCGTGACCGAAAGCTACGATTTCAACTTGGCTTTGCCTACTTCGGTCACCGGGCCTCCCTGGCATCCCGGTTCTGGCTGAAGTCGCAAACAGACAATACTACCCCGATCCGCAGCGCCGGATTCTGGATCCGTATTCTCGATTCCAAAGCGACTGCTGAGTGGAACCTGAATCGTTGGGAAAGTGGCCTCACGACCATTGTCAGTCCACTGATTCCTCCCCCCAAAGTTGACTCGCGACCATCCCTGACAATCCGACCGGCGCGGGCAGACGATGTAACGACCTGCCTGGCTCTGGTGGATCGCGCGACTTCCCACTGTGACCTCAGAATCGTCTGGAACGAAGAGACGCTCAGCCGACAACTCGGCCTGCACGGCTTCAGCAAATCTCTCGTGGCCCAGGTCGACGGCGAAGTAAAAGGGTTCGTTACGTTTCACATTCTGCCGATTGTCGGAAGGAACAAGGTCCCGGTCGGGATCCTGGATCTGGTCGTGGTCTCGGACCTGGCCTCAAGTGATCGAAACAGTCTCGTCGATGCTGCACTACTGGCCCTTCAGCAGGAAGGGGCCGCCTTTGTTCTGAAACTGCGTGTGGGAGATCATCCCGCAGGTCTCTTCCTCCGGCGCGGCTGGTATTACCAGTTACCGCAATCGCACGTCCTCGTCACCTGGGCCGAGGATGCTCAAAAATTGCCCCCACTGAAACGGCTGCACGTGCTCTGGCGATAGTCGGGCGCCCCGTCCCCAATCCAGAGTTTCAACAGATGTCCGCTACTGCCCAGCGGGAGGGGTCACGATGCCATGAGGGTGCAGGATTGTTCCAGGACGGCTGTCACAGTCGTGAATTCACAGAATTCACGATTCGTCCGATTTCTTGCGCGTCAGACTGCGTGTAATCGAGTGCCTTATCGACTTGACCGCGTTGCGGATGGAGAATCGGAAGGCACCGATGGTGTACATGAAGCTCAGGACCGACAGGATCGAAGTTTGTGTCGAAACACAGAGGTAACAGTTCGACAATTCGGGCCGAAACCGGGTCTTAAAGTGGGTCAGCCCCTGAGTGCTATAGAGTAAATTCCCAAGGTGATCTCCGGCAAACAGTCCAAAACGCAAGATCGCGCTAGAGCGATTGCCGGTGTATTCACGGCTCCCCTTCCAGATCAGCAGCGAGAGTGAAGCCTGTCTAACCCCTTCTGTTCGCAGTTTGTCCAGCACGTCTTTGACCAGAAACGGAATCGCTCCGCGCGTCGCATCACTTCGCTTGCGGAACATCTCCAGCGCTAACGAATTCCCTCCTCGCATGGGATTTCCGACGATGAAAGCTTCGATCCGTTCCGTCTGAGAATTTTCCGCGACAAAAAGCCGACGACGGAGCAGGTTATCGGGTTGCAGTTTACCGACGAGAAGATTGATTTCTCGATCGTAAAAGCGGTCTTTCAGGTCGTCCCGTAAAACCTCGAAGAGCTCCCCCTTCAGCTTTGTCCAAGTTTCTTTGTCCAGCTTTTCCGGGTGGATTTCCCGGGCGACCAACCCCATTCGCTGACAAAAATTGGATTGTCTACGCACCCACTCATAGGGTTTTCCGGACCATTTGAGTGTGTCGAGATCAAGAAGAGTATCTTCCCCAAACTTCGACACTTCCCAGTTCGCCGCCTCAAAGTGCGGTCGATCTTGCTCACCAATTGAATAACAGGCGACAACCCGCTTGTTCTTCTTCGCCCAGTCGCTTAACTGTCGAACAAACTGACTTCGATTTTCCGGGGCTGCGAGAATCCCCCCCGAGCAGTGCAGAAAACGTCCCGCAGGGATCACGGATAAAGCTGCCGTATGATCGGGAGACAGGATGCAATATCGTTCCGGTTCCACCGCTAGATACGATTCTGGCGATTCTCCGTAGTCGTAAGCCAGTCGTTCCAGAGCTTCAAATTCCGATTTGGAGAGGGAGTCAACGCGGCGGACCTGCCAATTTACGTCGGGCGGGGTCGGTTCGATCACCTGGGACGGGGTCGGTTCAGACCGTTTCGCGACCGCCGGCTTCACGGGTGATTGATTTGTAACATTCATCAGTAATCAGATTCCGCGACGTACTTCTCTGCAGGCCAACAACTTCCATCCACGTCCCAACCCCAGCGGCACCAACCCCAGGGGCTGTACGGTCGTTTCAAACTCCCCGTGCTGACCACAGGGGCGCTGGTGAAAGATCTTAAACTGATATTTTTTCACTTCCCTATCGACAAAGCAAGCACGCCGCGTCCAGCCCACCAACTCGACCACTGCGCACGGACGCGGACAAGATTGTTCCCAAGAGTGCCCCTGCGAATTACGTCTGCTCCGATACGCCCTTCAGGGTTTGATTTCAGGTGCGGTTGGGGCCCCTCCCCCCTTCCGCGGCAAAGAATTCTCCCCCCTATCCCGATCCAAAGTCCCCTGAACTGAAATTGAGCGTATGTCTCGTCGCTCGGCAACTACGGCTTAGCGGGTGCCGATTCCAGGCCCACCGAGTTGACGGTAACTACCTCATATACCGCGTCGGCACCGGGTTGCGCATTCTGGTCGACATATTTGAGGGGTAGTAACGGTTTTTCGGGGGTATCGTGGTAGCTCATCGATTGGAACAGCGGTCGCCCGTACCGGCCGACGGGTTTCTCCGGGTATTGGGCCAGGAGACTTCCATTTTTCCGGATGAGAAAGCACCGAATCCCGCTCTCAAAATCCGCTTCCGCCTCCCACGTCAATTCGACCGCCCCATCTTCGTTCTTCCGGATGCGTACGGCTGAAGGTGCGGGAGGAGGTGTCGAGTCGCTGACCGAACCAACACGGATGTATTCTTCCCACAACGCTGCGAATCGCCCATTGGGCAACCAGACCGACTCGTTTTCCAATCCTTTGAACTCGGCGGCAGGAACCGGCTTGCTTCCCGAAAGAGTCGAGAGCCATGCCTGCTGCGGGTCGACCGGCCTGAGGGTTTGCGAGTCCGATCCCGGTTCGGGGAGCCGCTGCTCGAGGCAGGCGTCGAAAAACGGAATCGCCAGGTAGCGGCTATCGGCACATTCGTGACTGCTGCGAGGGTCGGCTGCAAATCCAATCGGGGCTCCCTGCGTCCGATAGAGGTGAAACAGACCTGTTCCCGCTGTCCACGCTCCCACCATGCGTGGATCATCCCGTTCCTTCAGACCGGGATTGCACATGGTGGGAATCCGAAACGCTTCTGCTGGAAATTCAGGACGCGGAATCTCGTCTTTCGCCCAGGCGTTAATGGCACCCCCTGACCGATGCCACAAGGCGACAATTCGCTCGGGATACACAGTCTGCATCAGACTTCCCCAGAATCCGCCCCCCGAGTGTCCCCAGATACACCATGGAACACGTCGCAGCTCGGGTCGCTGTGCCTGATCAGCAAAATCCTCGAGCGACTTCAGGAACGTCGCCGCAGACCCATTGCGTGGATCACACCAGAGCCGGCAATTTTGCTGCTCGGCCTGATGATACGAAGGACCAAGCAAAGCACAGTCCCACTTCTTTGCCAGAGCCTGCCAGTGAAAATCATACGCAGCCGTTTCTCCCCCCTGACAGGCCCCCGTCCCGCATCCGTGCTGATGAACGATCACTCCACGCAACGTCTTGACGTCATCGGGAACCCACAATGTATAGG